>CAIMFA010000954.1 GCA_903840185.1 uncultured Lentisphaeria bacterium
GTCGGAGTTGGATAACTACTGTCGTTTAATAGAAATGTGACCTTCGTACCACTCAGATCTGCAATTACAAATTCACCCGTCCGGCCTATGCTTTGCCGTCTGGTATGAGACTTTTTCATAATCCGGGCAACAGTCTCTTCGCTCAGGCCGCTTTCCGCCAGCGTCGTAATCATCACCTTGTCAGATTCGACCATATCGGTCAGAACAGATTTATAAGTATTGATTGCGGTATTATGGATGATCAGCAGCGAAACTAGAGTGATTAAAAAAATACTGAATGCCAATATCAATATCAGCATCAGCACATTGCCGGATTGAATAATTCTCTTTCTTGCTCTCATGCTTCACCTGTATGTTGTTCTAAAATTCCCAACACGTGAACCAATATCGAAACTCAAATAATATCTGCTCCGCATCTTTCTTATTTCACTTCATCGACAAATACTCTATAACCTCTTTTCAGGAACACTAGCAACGATAAAATAAAAACAGCATAAATTCTTAAACGCATTTCAGAAATCAACAAAATAGCGCTTTAAAAATCTTTTACTCAAGAGTATCTTAAAAGACTGATAATTAATTGAACTCATACAAGGAGATTACATCATGCTCAACTTCGAATATCAAAATCCGGTCAGAATTGTTTTTGGCAAAGGCACCATCGCGGAACTTGACAAACTCGTTCCGGCTGATGTCTCCGTCCTGATGCTCTACGGCGGCGGCTCAATCAAAAAAAATGGCGTTTACAACCAGGTTGTCACGGCGCTGGGCAAAAGGCGTGTGCTGGAATTTTCAGGCATTGAGCCCAACCCGTTGTACGAGACCTGTATGAAAGCCGTCGGGATGATCAAACAGGAGAAGATCGGCTTCCTGCTGGCTGTCGGCGGCGGTTCTGTACTCGACGCCACCAAATTCATCGCAGCGGCGGCCCTTTTCGGCGGTATTGACCCGTGGGACATCCTGGCGAAAGGCGCCGAGGTAAAAGCCGCCGTTCCGCTCGGGGCAGTGCTCACCCTCCCCGCCACCGGTTCCGAAATGAATATCAACTCCGTAATATCAAGAGCGTCCTCCGGCGAAAAACTGCACTTCAGCAGTCCCTGCGTCTATCCACAATTCTCCATCCTCGACCCGGAAACCACATTCTCCCTGCCGGAACGGCAGACAGTAAATGGCATTGTCGACGCCTATGTTCATGTATTCGAACAATATATGACTTATGACATGAGCTCGCCGCTCCAGGACCGGCAGGCTGAGGCAATCATTCGGACATTGATCGAAGAAGGCCCGAAAGTCATTAAAAATCCTATGGACTACGATGCCAGATCCAATGTGATGTGGGCAGCCACAAACGCGCTGAACGGCCTTATCGGGTGCGGAGTTCCGCAGGACTGGGCAACCCACATGATCGGACACGAACTGACCGCCTTCTACGGTATTGACCATGCGCAGTCGCTGGCCGTCGTCCTCCCTAGACTGCTCACACACTGCAAGAAAGAGAAACAAGCCAAGCTGCTGCAGTACGGGCAAAGAATATTCGGCCTTAAGGACGCGGACGCGGCAATCAAAGCCACCGAGGATTTCTTCAATTCGCTGGGAATGAAAACACACCTTTCAGACTACAAGATTGACGCTGTCGATGCCGCAAATAAAATCAGCAGCAGGCTGAAAGCGCGTGGAACCATGCTCGGCGAAAAAGCGGAACTTTCCCCTGACGGCGTTTCGCAAATTCTGCTTGGCTGTGAATGAGAAATCAGGGAGTCAGGAGTCAGGAGTCAGGAGTCAGAATAAAACCTGAAAACAGCAGCCGGAAATTAGAAGCTAGAAGCTAGGAGTTAGAATGGGAGAAGACAGAAGGCAGGGGACAGAAGTATTGCGTTTCCTGCACTTTAGCACTTTAGAACTTTAGAACTTTATTCCAATTAAAAATCAAATTGCCGCTATTATCCATGGCCAGCAAAACATGCTTGCTATTGTTGCTGCTTGGTCAGCCAGCAAGGCA
>CAIMFA010000955.1 GCA_903840185.1 uncultured Lentisphaeria bacterium
GGGCGACCCTCGGCGGCGACACGACCCATTCCTCGCTCCCTTTGACCGCGAGGCCGCGGACCAGCGGGAGCAGCAGACCCAGGCCCTGCAGAGTCGGCTGAAAGAGGCCGCGGAGCAGGTCAGGTCAGGCAATGTCTCTTTTCTGCGCGAAAATGCTTATGACATGTCTTTTCCCGCCGCCAGTTTTGACTCGGTTGTCGGCAGTTCCGTACTCCATCATCTTGAACTGGATATGGCCTTGAAAGAAATTTACCGGGTGCTGAAAGACGGCGGAACCGCCTGTTTTACCGAACCCAATATGCTGAACCCGCAGATCGCGCTGCAAAAAAATATCCCCTGGCTGAAACGCAGACTGGGCGATTCGCCCGATGAAACCGCTTTTTTCGCCTGGCAGTTGAAAAGAGAACTGAAAGAGCACGGGTTCAAAGATATTGTCGTGACTCCGTTCGATTTCCTCCACCCCGGCATTCCGGCGGCGCTGATACCAGTATTCAAGCCGTTATGCGATTGCGCCGAGAAAATACCGCTGCTGCGGTCGATTGCCGGTTCACTCTACATCAAATGTAAAAAGCCCTAGCCGTAAAACTCAAAAAAATATCGCTCTCCGTCGGATGGAGACGTGAGCCGCCGGCGGAACGGCGGGTTCCATTTTGATCCTATCAATCCACCAGCGACAGCGATATGCGCTTGCGTTCGCGGTCAATCTCGATGACAGTCACCGTGAGCCGGTCATGCACCGCCACCACTTCCTGCGGGTCGCGAATAAAGCGGTCGGCCATTTTGCTGATATGCAGCAATCCGTCACAATGAATTCCAATATCCACAAATGCGCCGAATTTGGTGACATTGGTCACGACTCCGGGCAGTTTCATCCCTAATGCCAGATCGGTGATCGAATGGACGTTTTCGGCAAACGCGAACGGCTTGAATTCCGGGCGCGGGTCGCGTCCGGGCCGGGCAAGTTCGCGCAGAATATCCTGCAAGGTCGGCAGGCCGGTGGTATCGCTGACATAACGCGCCAGTTCGATTTTTTCCCCCGCCGCGGCCTTCTTCATCAATTCCGGAATGCCGCAGGCGTGATCCGCGGCCATGCGCTTGACCAGGTCGTAGCTTTCCGGATGAACACCGCTGGCATCCAGCGGGTTGGACGCTCCGCGGACGCGCAGGAATCCGGCACACTGCTCAAACGCTTTCGGGCCGAGCCCTTTGACTTTTTTCAGTTCCGCCCGGCTTTTGAACGCGCCGTTGGCATTGCGGTATTCCACGATATTTTCAGCGAGTTTCGGCCCCAGCCCGGAAACATAAGTCAGCAGCTCGACACTGGCGCTGTTCAGTTCCACGCCCACCGCGTTGACACAACCGGTAACGGCATCGTCCAGCGACTGCTTTAAAGCGGTCTGGTCAACATCGTGCTGATACTGTCCGACCCCGATTGACTTGGGATCAATTTTAATCAGCTCCGCCAGCGGGTCCTGCAGCCGCCGCCCGATGGAGACCGCGCTGCGGAAGGTCAGGTCAAGATCGGGGAATTCCCGGCGCGCCACCTCTCCGGCGGAATAGATGGATGCCCCGCTCTCGTTGACGCTGATCACCGGAATTTCCGCCGGTACCGTCTGGCGCAGGAAAACTTCGGTTTCGCGCCCGGCGGTGCCGTTGCCGACCGCGATCACTTCCGTCTGGAACTTTTTGCAGGCACTGAGTATGGCCGCGGCGGCCGCAACGGCGTTTTCAGGATAGATCACGCAATGCTCCAGCAACTGCCCCTGGGCGTCAAGCACGGCAACCTTGCAGCCGGTGCGGAAGCCGGGGTCAACCGCAATGACCCGTTTCTGTCCGAGCGGCGCTTCCAGCAGCAGTTGCTTCAGATTTGAAACAAAAACGGCGATAGCTTCCGCGTCGGCTTTCTGCTTAAGCAGATTGACGCTTTCATTTTCCAGCGACGGCTGCAGCAGGCGGGTGTAGGCGTCCTCAATCGCCGCTTCAAGCTGCGCGGCATAAATGAAATTGCGGTTCCTGATGATTTTCCGGGCAATAAGCCGGTTGGCGTCGTCCTTGGCCGGACGCAGCTGCATGGTAAGAAAGCCCTGTTCCTGTCCGCGCATCACCGCCAGCGCCCGGTGCGAAGGCACGCGGCCGGCCGGTTCGCTGTAATCAAAATAATCCCGGAATACCGCGGCCTCCGCGGCTTTGGATTTTACCACTTTGGCCGCGAACATGCCCTGCCGCTGGAAAAGTTCACGCAGTTCCTTGCGGATGTCGGCATTTTCGCTGATGTCTTCGGCAATGATATCCATTGCGCCGCGCAGCGCCTCGTCCGTATCTGCAACGCCTTTGCCGGGATTGACAAACTGCTTGAGATCAAGATATCCGCTCTGCTGCGCCAGGATGAATTTTGCCAGCGGTTCGAGCCCTTTTTCGCGGGCGATGGAGGCGCGGGTTTTGCGCTTCTGCTTAAACGGCAGATAGAGGTCTTCAAGCTCATCCAGTACGTAAACCGCATTGAATTTATTTTCCAGTTCCGGCGTCAGCAGCTCGCGTTCGCGCAGCGACTCCAGAATGTTCTCCCGCCGTTTATGCAGTTTCTGCAACGCGTCAATGCCGTCGCGCAGTTTGATCAGGACGACTTCATCCATTCCGCCGGTAATTTCTTTGCGGTAACGGGCGATAAACGGCACTGTCGCACCAGATTCGAAGAGTTCATGCACTTTGCGGACTCTGCCCGGATCAACCCCGGACAGCCGGGCGAGATATAAAAAATCCTGCTCATTCATTCTGAATATTCCCTGTAATTGTGTATGTAAGAATTTAACCCTTTAAAACAAGTAGTCAATATGGGGCCCAGGGTCTTAAGTGTTTCTATTTTGGACACCTCTGCACCTTCCCGCATTCGCGGGAGACACCCGTCAGCATAACACTCCGAGGACATAGAGCCCCGTTGAGCATGATGGTTTTTAATTTTCAATTTCCCCCATTTTGGACACGCTTCACCCTCATTTTGGACACCCTGCTTGCAGAATGTTTTTGCCTTCCTGGCTCCCAACTTTCAACTTTTCTCGCTTTCAACTTTCAACTCCCGCAACCGCGGGCTTCCCCCATTTTGGACACCATCCACGCTCATTTTGGACACATATAAAGAGGAATATTGCAAGTGACAAAACCCCGTCCGTGCGATTTTTCTTCTTTTTTTCCCATTTTGATTTCAGTTATAAAGATAAATATCGCTCGTAACTGTA
>CAIMFA010000956.1 GCA_903840185.1 uncultured Lentisphaeria bacterium
AAAATTTTTTTTTGATTTTTTTTATGAAAACTGTTGACAGAATTTAAAACCGGAGTTATGTTAGTTAGTATTAACTAACATGGAACATTGATAGATGAAGTTAAAAGGCAGACAACAGGAAATCATCGATGCTTCGATCGGACTGATCGCGGATTTTGGCATCCAGCACCTGACGATTAAGAACATCGCGGGGAAGCTGGGGATTACCGAACCGGCGATTTACCGTCACTTCGAAAGCAAATTTGATATTCTTTATGCGCTGCTGGATTCTTTTGAAGAGATGTCTTCAGATATACTTCAGAAGACCGCGGTTCAGAAGCTGCCGCCGCCGGCAAAACTGGAGGCGTTCATTTTCGACCGTTTCGCCAGGATGACCGCCAATCCGAAGCTGGCTAAAGTCATGTTCGCGGAGGAACTGTTTCAGGACGATGAACGCCTGGCCGGCAAAGTGATGAAGATCATGCATGTGCATAAGGACATTATTCAAGGCATAATTGATGAGGGCAGACTTGACGGCAGCATCCGTACCGATATTGACAGTCTTACGCTGTTCCGGATCATTTTCGGCCCGGTGCGCCTGCTGATTAAACAGTGGACGCTGAGCGGATTCCGTTTCGATCTGGAGGAGGAAGGCCGCAAGTTATGGGATGCTGAATTGAAATTATTGCAAGGGAAGTGAGGAGTGAGGATTGAGGAGTGAGGATTGAGGAGTGAGGAGTGAGGAGTCAGAATAAAGACAAAAGACAGGGAGCAGAGATAAACCGAATATCCAATATCCCGTCCCGCAGAGCGGGATCCCGCAAGGCGGGAGAATATCCAATGTCCAAGTGAAGCAGCCGGAAGACAGAAGATAGGAGTCATAACCAGGATTTCAGGTTTTAGAGTTGAGCACCAGTGGTGCGGAATATTAATAGCTTTAAAAGACATAAATATTTTTCAGCTCCAGCGGAGCGACATAATAATAACGTCATTTAAAATATAAAACAGGGAATGAGTATGCGGAATAAAATGAGTATAAAGATTGAAGTTTTTTCATAAGCTTTTTTTGTAATAACAATGTTAGTTATTATTAACTAACAAAATTTAAAAAATGGAGGTAGTTTGAGCGGAAGAGTTGATGTAGATTTGCATTTTGGTATAAACGAAGCTAAGATTTAACAACTACAAAGAAGAGGTATTATTATGAGTATGTTTTGCTATCAATGTCAGGAAACTTGCAGGAACACCGGTTGTACAATGGCTGCCGGGATGTGCGGAAAAAAAGCTGATACCGCCAATATGATGGATCTGCTGATGTATACATTAAAAGGTATTGCGCTGGTCGTTGAAGCGTCCGGACAGCCGGTGGAGAAATCTGTGGGGCAGTTTCTAACCCAGGCGATGTTTGCAACCATCACCAACGCCAATTTCGATACCGACCGTATCGCGACCCTGATTCTGCAGGCGCAGCATATCAGAGATGGTCTCAAGGAGAAGTATCAGGACAGTCTGCCGTCCAAACTGCATGATTCAGTGGTCTGGAGCGGCAATACACTGGCGGAAATGGAAGCTAAGAATGTAAAAGTCGGAGTGTTGAGCACTGAGAATGAAGACGTGCGCTCCCTGCGCGAACTGCTGGTTTACGGTATGAAAGGCATTTCCGCCTATGCCGACCACGCCGCCGTGCTCGACAAGGAAGATGACCGCATTTACCAGTTCCTGGTCAAAGGGCTGGCGTCAACCACTAAAGATCTGACCGTGGATGAAATGGTCGCGCTGGTGATGGAAGCCGGCAATACCGCCGTACTCACCATGGCAACGCTCGACGCCGCCAATACCGGAGCCTACGGCAATCCGGAAATCACCAAAGTCAAGACCGGCGTCCGCGGCAATCCGGGCATCCTGATCTCAGGACACGATCTCCGCGATATGGAAGATCTGCTGAAACAGACCGAAGGTACCGGAGTGGATGTTTACACCCACAGCGAAATGCTGCCGGCCAATTATTATCCGAAACTAAAGAAATACAGTCATCTGGTTGGTAACTACGGCAGTTCATGGTGGCACCAGAATGAGGATTTCGACTCATTCAACGGCCCGATCCTGATGACGACCAACTGCATCATTCCGGTGAAAGATTCCTATAAAAACCGCATCTTCACGACCGGTATGGCCGGATATCCAGGAGTCAAACACTTGCCGGAACGCAAACCGGGCCAGATGAAAGACTTCTCCGAAGTTATCGCGCTGGCGAAGACCTGCCAGTCTCCGACCGAGATTGAAAACGGCGAGATCATCGGCGGTTTCGCCCATAATCAGGTGCTGGCGCTGGCGGATAAAGTTGTGGCGGCGGTTAAATCCGGCGCGATCAAGCGCTTCATCGTCATGGCCGGCTGCGACGGCAGGCAGAAAGACCGCAGTTATTTCACCGATGTCGCGGCTAAACTGCCGAAAGACGCGGTGATCCTGACCGCAGGCTGCGCCAAATACCGTTACAACAAGCTGAATCTGGGCGACATCGGCGGAATTCCGCGGGTGCTCGATGCCGGACAGTGCAACGACAGTTACTCGCTGGCGGTGATCGCGCTCAAGCTGAAGGAAGTATTCGGACTGAGCGACATCAATGAACTGCCGATATCGTTTGACGTCGCCTGGTATGAACAGAAAGCCGTCGCGGTGCTGCTGGCATTGCTGGCGCTGGGCGTCAAAGGCATCCGTCTGGGACCGACGCTTCCGGCGTTCCTGTCGCCGAACGTCGCCAAAGTCCTGGTGGAAAACTTCAATATCAAGCTCATCTCCGACGCCGACAGTGATGTCGTCGCGATGATGGCAGGAAAGTAAAGCGGTATTACGGCATTACAGCTTAACGGTATTACAGTCAAACCGTGAAACCGGAAAGCATGGATTTCTCTGTGCCTTGCTAACTCTCAGGTTAGTCCCGCGACTGCGGGATTAAAAAAGAGTTGGTAGTGTCAAATCTGACATGAAAGAAATGAAAGAAAAAATGACGGAGTCTTGCAAGCTCAAATGACGGAGTTAAGGCAAAAGTGATGAATAAATTGACGGAATGACATGATTTCAAAAAATATAGCTTTCATGTCTGTTTTAGTGTGGATTGAGCATTGACCAGTAGGTCGTGCGCTCTGCGTTCCCGTTTCTTCCGACGAGTTGGGGAACCCATTCTCGAAACGGGAAACGCGTACTCCGCACATCCGTCCAGTGCCGCAGGTGCGGCATTGGGATAACCCGTAAATAGGGGGAGTATCGATTTCTTCGGTGGCTCCCGTTCAAATAAAAATTAAATTGAGCTCAAACCCCAAAGAAGAAAGGGGCTGGGCTTTGACAGAACCCTGTTTTATTTAAGGAATATAAATATGCTTAAAACGGTTTTACTGTATGTATTAATTGGGATTTTAATAATCGGACGTTTAAATGCCGCAGAATTTAAACTTGATGATGAATTCGACGCGTTCTCTAAAGTTGATAGTACGGCAGGCTGGAATATCAATGACAGCTTGATGCCGAAATGCTGGTGGCCGGTTTCAAGGACTGACCGCAAAGAACAGTCACTGAGTCGAACTGATGTAAAAGGTATTATGCTAAATGGTATGATTATGTCTGATATTTATGAAGGGGTAAGAAATAAGACCCTAAATATTTCTGTCAAAGCCAAAGGGAGTTCCGGAAGTTTAAAAATCTATCTGGTTGAATATATAAATAATAAATCCAAAGATGTTAATTGGATTGCACAGGCATTGGATACTGAAACTGATGACTCATGGAAAAGCTACAATGCGGTGATAACAATCCCTCCGTGGCACGCCGACGATGCTGTCAAATTCTGCCTAGACGGAAAAAATGTAGAAATCAAAAGTTTTAAGGTCACGGAAAAGGCTGCTATAGTTAATAATGAAAAAGTTAGGTGTCGTATTCCGCTAAATTTATCTCCACCTAAAATAAATGGTAATTTTTATGAAGGTAAGTGGGAGAACAGTATTTGCTTTGAAACTGGACTTGCCAATTTATTAACTTCAAGCACTATAACAAGGCAAAGTAAATTTTATCTGACCGCAGATAGGGAGAATATATATATTTGTGTACTTTGTCCAACCCCTTCGGGAGGATTTACTACGCAAGTTACCAAATCTGATGGCGATGTTTTCATGGATGATTCCGTAGAAATATATGTAAATTCAATAATACAACCAATGGTCTATCAAATCGTCACAAACTTCAATGGTACTGTGTTGGATATTGAGCATGCCGTCGGGCAATCTTTCAGATCATGGAACTGTAAAGGGTTGCGAGTAAAAAAAGGGCATTGGCAAGGTCAGGCTGTACTAGAAATGGCAATCCCGGCAAAGTCTGTCGGGATAGATGACTTACAGAAACCATGGAAGTTAAACATTTGCAGAAACATTCAAAATCCACATGAAGATACAAATCTGACCGGTAAAGCCTATAATGATTATCAGAACATGATTGAATGTACGGTAGATCCATCCGCACCAGCAATTTCCTGGGGTTATTCCGGAGAGTCGCAGGATGGTAGATTTACATTGTCGTGTCAGCTTTATAATCCAACAACACAAGTCATGGACCTTGACGCGGTTTTGTCGACCGGACCTTCGTATAA
>CAIMFA010000957.1 GCA_903840185.1 uncultured Lentisphaeria bacterium
CCTGTCCATCCCAGTTAAATGGGTACGTACGGGTGAATCACGATGTACACGGATATTGCCGATGGCACCGGGCACGGTCGCCATTTCCGGAAACAACTGGTTTCTGAACGATCCGGCCAGCCGCTTGACGACTGAGTGAAGCATGTTACGGATGCGCATACCGATGCCAGACAGTGAACCATAACGGATTTTATAGCAATGACAGATGGACAAATACCGTATCCGGCAATATTATTTTGCGATGACAACCGGAGATTTGACCCACTATTAAAGCTTATCAAGACTTTTTTGAACTATCAACGATTACTCGCCCCTTGGCGGTGATGCGGTACCGCTGTTTCTGGCTTCGCGGTTTGTCGGGAATAGTCATTTCCAGATAACCACGAGCCAATAAATGGCTGATGGCCGCCTTGAAATTGCCTGTGCGCGTTTTATAACCCAGGCACTGGAGCAGATCAGACGTGCTTTGCGGTTCACTGGCGCACGCTTTCAGCAGCAGGGAATCTATAATGTTTATGGCCTCATGGGCTTCGTCATGGGCCTCATGGGCCTCATCATGGGCCTGCGCCGGTCCGGACTTAGGAATATCCTGCCCGCTCATCGCCGGAAGCGGCCGGAACACCGCGGTAAAAAAACCATTCGCGGAAAACTCAGGTTCGGGGTATCCCTGTTCTCTGGCGCCTTCTCGCATCCGTCGAATACCAGTACCTGCCTTTTCAATGAAAGCAATACGGTGCAGCAGATCTGCAATAAGCGGGTTGCGGCGTACACTTTTGCTTCCGAGATCCTCGGGCAACATCCCGCTTGGCAGACCGCCGGGGCTGGAGACCTCGATGCGGTCCTCATAAATCTCGACAAATACATTGGCCCCGTCGATAAACCAGTAGCGGTGCATGACGGCATTGGTGATGGCTTCGCGCAGGGCGGCCACTGGATATTGCGGCAGTTCTTCGCGCTGGAGCTTCTCGATCCGGTAAGCCGTCCGGGTGTTGCGCTCGATGAAACGGAGGCTGTCTTCGATGTCGGCAACAACGCCATTGGCAAAATCTTTACGGTCCAGCACATGCACCTTGCTCGTTCCTTTGAACAGCAGACAGGTGACATAGGCTTGATTGAAGAACCGCCGCGGCTCACGGGCAAAGAAAAGCACTCCGGCATTGCGGAAAACCAACTTGCAGCCGGAGCGTTCAGCCGCCTCGATGTTCACCAGAATATCTTCCACTGAACCGCCCCTGGTGATCGTGCTTTGCTCCAGCCAGTGGCTGAATTTGTCCGGATCAAAATCATCCGGATAGCGGAAACTATGGCAGATGGACAGATCGAAGCGGATGGCTCCAACCTGCTGGAAGATATTGCGAATCTCTTCGCGGGAGAGTTTTTGCGTTACTGCGCCCTGCCGCCAGAAGAAGCCGTCGCTGCACTGCACCGGCTTTGCATCACTCTCGCGGACCGTAACCACAGTCACCCTGCCAATATGATGCAACAGGATTTTTACCGGCGGATCACAGTTGCGGGCGATGTCCTGGATACGGGCGCGAAATTCATTGGTATCGGCGATTCCTTTTACCGTACCGTCATCCCGGACTCCAAGCAGAATCCTGCCGCCTGCGGTGTTGGCAAATGCCACCAGTTCGCGGGAGAATGAAGCGGAGAGGCTTTCTTTGTACTCCAGCATTGCCCCTTCACCTTCCTGGAGCATAATTTCTAAGTCGGTGGTTTTCATGTCATGGTCTCCTTCTGAATATTCAGCGCAAAATGGCCATGCGGGCGAACTAACGAGCGTAATGACCTTGTCGAATAATTGTTCCATTCACGCAACCAGGCAAACAACCCGGAAGCTACCCGGAAGTCCAGCGCCTCCGGCTTCTCGACCCGCATCAGAGTACGGTAGTGAGACCAGCCTAAGTCCGGATGAAATGACGGCGCGGATTCGGCACACAGCGTGTGACCATTTACTCTTTCCGGTACAGACAACGGCA
>CAIMFA010000958.1 GCA_903840185.1 uncultured Lentisphaeria bacterium
GCACATAGGCTTTCATCTTCGCCGGCTTTTCTGCGCGTGCCCAGTATTTCACCATGCAGGTGGAACCTTTGGGGAGCGCCGGGTTCTGCTGATAGAACTCTCCGCCGCCAGCCTTTACAGTAATCTTTGCCGCCATTTTTCCGGAATGAGGGTTCTCGCCGGCGGATTCAAATGACACTTTTGACGGATCCGGCGGGTGCAGGTTCCATCCGCCCGCATCTTCGAAGCCGGGATTGTTGACCACGTTCGCCGGAACTGAAACCGTCACGTCCGGTCTAATATCTGACACAGCACTTGTCGTCTTCGCATCAAGCATGTCGTGTATAGCTCCGGCGACCTTCTTAGCCTGCAATTTTTTCGCATCATTATTATAATGGAAAGTGTCCGTCCAGTACACCGCGCGATTCATCGGATCCATAAGCGCAAAAAGATCATTTACAGGGATGTTGTTCTCTTTCATTACTTTATCGGCAATTGCGTTCAGTTCCTTTGCCTTCTCCGTGAGCGCGGGGGTGTTGAGCGGCGTTGACGAAGCCCATATGATTTTCGCGCCTTTGCCTCTTTCCTTGAGCAGTTTCAGCGCCGCGCGCAACCCGGTCTCCCATTCGGCGCGGTCAGTATCAAGGCTGTGCAGGCCATTGTTGAAATGGATAATGGAATAATCATATTCGTCAAGGATATAAGACAGCATTTTAAGGTATGAACGGTCGGTGACGCATTTCGACGTTGCATAGAATGACACATATGCCGTGCCGACCAGTTCGTCGCGGGTGAACGCCTGATATCCGTTGCATATGGAATCTCCGATAAGAAGTACGCGGGGAAGTTTATTATCATTGACATTGTAACAATAAGAAATATCCCATTCCGTATTTTCACGCTGACGTGCATCGCTTGCAGTTATGGACATGATGAGCGCTACTGTCAGCAGCAGAATTATCTTCGCCGTTCTCAGTTGACTTTTTGAAATAATTACCATTTCTTTTACTCCCATTATGTTTTTGTAGAATCCCGCAGCCTGTCGTTATCTTCAGTTATAATCAGATTAACGAACGGTTCCCGTCTTCCAATCGTATCGTGAATTATTTAGTTTTTACGTCTGTTTTCTGAATAGACTCGACCGGCTCCGGCGGGTCATTGGCGCGAGCTTCATAACTTACAGTGACAGGTTTTCCAGACTCGACCTGCATCCAGCCGACACAAGGTTTGTCATGGTTGACTTTCAGACAATTGAATTCGTTGTCTTTTATTAAACGGGCTCCGTCAAGCTTCCAGCCGGTCGGATTGCCACTGGAATCAAGTTTCGACAGATCGCCGTTCGCCAGTGTCGCTCCTTCAGCTTTTATATTCCGGTAATAAACCCAGCAATGATCACGGAAACCGCTTAGGAGCTGCAATTCCACCGTGCCAGTTTCTTCAGGGATGTAGCTGAAAGACAACTTTCTCCAATCAGGCCCGACAGAATCATTGATTCCGTTGCGCGGCCTGTAAGGTTTGCCATCGGCGCCTCTGGTGTTAATATCAACGCGTACCTGCGCGGTCTGCTTGAAGCGCAGGATTCCGAGTCCGCTGCGATCCTGGAAGTTGTTTGCCAGGCCGGACCAGACGGTCTGGGATTTTCTGCTGTCTGAATCCGAATCATCTATTGCGATGTCGAATCTGATTATATTTCCCTGAAGCCATGGCATGCGCGGGACGGCTTGCGGCCCGAGCGCTATGCGCATATCGACTTCGTAACCATCCGGCAGTTCCCTGACAGTCTCCTTGACTTTCAATTTGCTTTTCACCCTGGTGCCCTCCTGCCTGTGCGGTGATACAAATATCTGGTAGTAATGCGGGCTTGACGCATTGAGCGGCATTGCATCGATGAATAACTCTATGCAGTCTTCGTCAAAAGGTCTGTCACTCCCGTCTTTCATGGCTGCCGCTGACTTACCGCTTTTGATATTATCCCTGACTTTCACGTTAATCAGCAGGTCTCCTTCTTCATAGCCGGCCTGGAAACTGGCAGACATGTCATCCGCGGAGTCGATCTTGCCGGCAACCGTGCGGGATATCGGAATGGAAGCGGACATCATTCCTTTGTAGACATCCAGTGACTCCACAGGGTGCAGAGCGGTTTTTGATTCTATTGTCCGTCCCAGGGTTTCAATCGTGAAGCTGACGCCTGCCTCCAGAGTTCCTGGTTTCAGCTCAACCGGAACTTCCACTGTCTCGGTTCTGCCTGACTCCATTTTTTCGAAAATGACCGGTTTCAGCGCGGTTTCAAAGGCCGGGGAGACTATGCTCAGCTTGACATTGGACAGCGTTGAAACTCCGGAGTTTAAGAGTGAAACCGAAACGGTCCATTCCCCATTTTTCCGGAAGAGGCCTGTATTTGAGATTATGAACACTTCCGTCTTCTCCACCGCCTTGATGACAGACTCCTGCTCCTTAAGCGTCGGCCTTTCATTGAACAGACCGGCGAGGCCGCCGTCGAAGTTCCATTCCACATAGCGCGGATTGCGGTCAAGTTCGATATCAGCATGCGCTGTATTCATATTTATCGGATTGCCGAAGACGTCATAGACATTAATTTTACATCCCCCGGGAGTTGTGATGCCGGCTATTCCGCAGTGTTTCAGACTCCAGATGGCAGTCCATATTTTACCGTGGTTCTTGAAGGTGTAACACATTACGCCCGGAAATTGGAATCGTTTAATCGAACTGGCGCCATTGAGCATGTTGCCGGTGGCGTTGAAAACGGCGAACTTTTCCGATGGCTGCAGTCTTGCATCCACGCGTCCGGTATTCGTATAGAAGTTCCCGGGATGAATTTCACTTTTAAAGAGAGTATATACATGGGTGGGGGTTGAGCCGGCAAGCCCTTCTCCCATGTCCACAATATGCCGTCTGGCGATTGCAGAGTCATCCCAGCCGTAAAAAGCATTTACGGCGGGGTCCCATTGGGAACGCAGGAAATAACATTCTCCGTCCCACACGGGCTTATCGGAACCGGTTTCCTTCTTTATCGCCGCCTGTATCCCTTTGATGGCGTCCATTGCTGAATTCGGCGCTGAGTCGTCCATGCTTCCCGCATACGGATGGATCGTGATGATGTCACAGTATTTTCCGGCGCCGAGGCGCAGACATTTCTGCAGGAATTCTTTCATCATGGCGTTTTTGTCTTCCGTGGAGCATATGCCGAATACTATGGCGTCCGGGTCAGCCTTCTTTATCTCTTCACAGGCGACTTTCAGATACTCAACATAATAGGCGGCGGTTATATTGAAGTAAGGTTCGTTGAATATTTCGTAGGCGTATATCCTGCCTTTATAGCGGGTTGCAATCGCTCTTATGTATGCGCCCCAGTCCTCAAGGCGCGGAAGGTTCGTTTTGGGAATTATCTTCCCGCCGGCTTCCGCGAGTTCCGGGAATTCGCTGCCTTCCGGATGACCGAGTCTGTCCCGCTGTCTTGCCCATTCGGGGGTGTTCTTTTTATTAAAAAGATAAGAGCCGATTACAGGAATCAGTTTGATGCCCAGCCGTTCTCCCAATTCGACAGCGCGGTCGCTTTTGTTCCAGTTGAAACGCCCTTGTTCAGGCTCGATCTGACTCCATTCCAGAAAACTCGTATCCCAGCACCTCCACACGGGACTGTTCAGGAAACGCAAAGTTCTCTCCCGTTCAACTGGATTTCCGATGGCATCCGCAAAGGTCTGTATTCCGGCTCCGTCATCATACCCGTACACTCCGTCGATTGAACCTGTTGAGCCTGACGTGAATTTCCCGTCTCCGCTTTTTAGCGGAGGATTAACCCGCGCGACTACCGCCATTGATTTATAAGCGGTTGCGGCATCTGAAAGCGAAGTTCTGATCTCAAATGCGCCAAGTTTTTCTGATTTAAATGAGATTTTCCCGGTCAGAACCCGGCCGGCCTTCAAATCTAAATTATAATCCACTGTCTCAAGCGTTTTGCGGTAGTGTCTGTCAAAAAGCTGGAGACTTACTTTAAAGTCGTTTACAGATGAATTATACGCTATCGCCTTCAATTCTCCAGAGAAAGAGTCCGGCGACACTATGATTTCCGGCGCATAGGCGGCGACTTCGACAGGAGCAGCGGGGGCGTAGTCATGAAGCGCGCCTTCTTCAATCTGCATGCCGTCAAGCCAGAGCGTTCCCGGCGTTGTAAAACGCCCGGTGTTCTCAAAAAGTCCCGGCTTCTCCCAAGCCCGTCCTGTCTCAAAATTAAGGTAGTAACTGTCCACATAGCTCAAGCCCGGCGTAAATGCAAAGGAGAACCGCTTCCACTCCCTGCCTGCCACGCCTTTAAAAATTCCATGCCCCGCTCCTGTGCCGACACGCAGGCCGACTGCATCGCTTTTGCCGGGAATCCAGGGCAATGCATTGAAGGAGACCCTGAACGGAAAGTCTTCACGGTCGCTTTTCGCCCAGAAAGAAGCAGTGTACAATCTGCCGGGAACGACAGCAAATTCATGCGAGCAGAAGCGGACCAGATCCGCATCCGGATTATCCAGGCGGATTGAGTTGCTGCCATATTTAGCCGTCGTGCTGTCCACAACCCAGGCCGGGCCGGAATACTTATAAAGGCCTTTATCGTCAACCCTGCAGCGGCGCAATCCGGAATACCCTTTGTCGCCAAGTTCAAAACTGGAGTTGAAGAGCAGATTGCCGCCTTGCGACACGCCGGCGGTCATCAGTACGGCGGCGAGAATCACGCAATAAAGGATTCGCTTGATTTGCGTCATTTATATATTTCCAGAATATTGATCGTTTCTGTTATTTCGCCGGAATGTAGTTAGTATCGAAAAGAACACGGCCACTATATATATAGGATTGGACATGGCCGTCCTTGAACACGAAGTTGGCTGACTTCGCATGATTCCAGCCGGGACCGTACTTGTTGGCGTATGAGGAAAAGGAAGTGGCGTCCGAGGTGGCGATACTGCACTGATAGAATTGTCTCGGCGACGAACCCGCCACTGAATTCCAATTTTTTTCTACAAGAATAGGTGAATTGTTTTTTATGTAATCCAGCCGCCGCATCCACGTCCAGCTTACGGAATTGTAACCCCAGCCGCCGGTTCTGCCAATTTGATCCCCATTGCCGTATGCGCCAGTCGCCATATAATTTGAAATATAATAAGGCGCCGTGGCCGCACCGCCCGCCCAGCACGGAGAACCTTGCGGTTCGCTTAATGACGGACAGAAATATGTGCCTTTCTGGCTGCTCATTAAGAGCATTGTACTGACATTGTCGGTAAACGCTCCGGTCAGCCGCGTTTTCAGATACTGATCAATGAAGTAAATGTGCTGGGCATTGCCGCCGGCCTGCGGCAGCCAGCCGCTCCAGTCGTTGACGTACATAAAGGCGCCTTGATATATCTGGCGCATGTTGGATGAGCAGGATGCACGCTTGCCGGATTCCCTGGCCTTACTCAGCGCCGGCAGCAGCATTGAGGCGAGAATCGCGATGATCGCGATCACCACGAGGAGTTCGATGAGTGTGAAATTTCGCCTGCGCTGAGTTTTCATTTGCCTTGTCTCCTTAAGCCTTTGTTATATTGCCTTTTAATGCCAGCTGCCATCTGGCGCGTGTCAACTTTTATTTGTATTACAATTAATATCATATACTGATTATAGTGTTTTATTTCATTTTGTCAACATGTAAATCAATGAGACGGCATAAAAAATTAAAATAATATACGGTTTCCCGCGAAGTTATGATAAAGCATAATCATCCGCAGATACTTACCTGTATCGTATTACAAACTCTTCAGGAAAGAACGAATACCCGCGGATTTGAGCGCTGTCGTAAGCGTCGTCAACAATATAGTTGACCACATAAATCTCGCCGTCGGCAAACTGCACCCAGCCGGTATAACCGGTATCGGAATACAACGATCTGTCGAAGTCCAGCGGCATCATGCGCAGTTGCGCGTTGTCGGACTCCTGGAAAGAGGTTGCCGGATCGGCCAGAACCGCAAGCGTTGTCTGACAGCCGCCCTTGAAACCGCCAAACCCGTCGCGCGGCGGGAATATCCAGGCGGAAGGTTGAAAGCGGCAGGTCACAAGCAGTTCCCCCGACTTCAGAAAACCTGTAACCGGACGATGGCAGCCAGGGATGGGATATTCATGCAGCGGCCCCCAGGAACATCCGCTGTCGTGCGATATCGCCTTATATGCAGGCAGTCCTTTAAGTGAATTCTCCCTCATGAAACTGACAAGAGTACCGTCCGGCGATTCAAGAATTGAGGCTTCGCAGAGATTTAGTCCGTGCTGTCTGCCGACAGTAATACGTTCGCTCCAGGTTTTTCCCTGGTCGTCGGAGTAGCGCATGAATTGCGAGAGGAAACCATCCTGCGGATGATGAGCGGCCAGAATCCAGCGTCCGGACTTGAGTTCCAGCAGTTTGTCCGGAACGATGCCGTTTAACGGTGTTGCGACGGGCTGGCTCCATGTGGAGCCATCGTCGGAGGAAAAATAGAGTAAGTTGACGGCGCGCCCGGCAGTATTTTCCTCGCCGCCGGCAGCCAGGCGATCCACAACAATGCAGAGGTGTCCGTCGCGAAGCAGTTTGATGCGGGCGCAGTTGTAGTAATAATCCAGGCCTTTAGTACCTTCGGTGACCGGGCGTTTGGCGCTCCAGGTACGGCCACGGTCAGATGACTCCACGGTCACGATCCGGGTATAATCGCGGTTGCAATGATGAGTGCATTCGGAGAACACGCACACCAGCTTGCCGGAACGGGTCAGCGCCACATCCGGCCAGGCTTCGTAAACATTCGGATCACAACTGACTTTGTGTTTGATAATCATTTTTATTCCTCGATTTACGTTATTAACCGAGCAGATCCAGTAATTTTGCCTGCTCTAAACTGACGCGGAACTCCTCCGCCAGCGCCGGTGTCAGATTCGTCACCGGCTGCCGCGCCGGGCCGACATCGACCCCGGCCATTTTCATCATCAACTTCTGAACTGCAAAACCGTAACGCGGCAGAAAACTGATCAGGGTCTGGCTGCGTTCCTGCCATTGCCGGGCTTCGCTCAGATTGCCGGCCGCGAACGCGTCCAGCAATCGATGATAAATGCGCGGGGCAAACCCATAAGTGCTGCCGACCGCCGCTTCGGCTCCCAATGCCAGTCCGGCAAGCAGGATTTCATCACGCCCGAACATGATTTGCGCACGGTCTCCGGCGAAATCCACCGACCGCTGGTAATCCATTAAATCCTCGTGCGTGAACTTCACTCCGGCAAAATTCGGTATTTCCTCCAGCAATAATGGCAGCAGATCGTAAACCCGGAAATTCACTCCGGTCAGACATGGAATGTGATAAAAATAGAACGGCAGCGGCGCACAGGCGGCGGCAATTGTTTTCAACGCCTCCGCCAGCGCCCGGATATCGCCGGGGCGGAAATAGAACGGTGCCAGCGCCGCTACCGCATTCGCGCCGTTATCACGCGCATGACGCGCCAGACGCGCCGACTCTTCGACCGAAGCCGAACCGGCATGAACAATTATCGGCAGCTTTCCCGCGGCGGCATGCAAATATGCTTCCGCCAGGCAGAACCGTTCTTCAATGGACAGTGCCGCGAATTCACCGGTGGTGCCGTTAACAAACAGCGCACAAAGCTTGTGCCGCACCGCATAATCCACCATCTCCGGAACTTTGTCCAGCGCAATCGAACCATCCGGCTGCATCGGGGTGAAAGCCGCCGCCACCAAACCTTTAAACTTCAACATTCTCGTAATCCTTTAATATTAAAAACATAAAATAACGTTATATAATTCCATATATTTAAAACAAACCGGACCATACATGCTTAATCCGCATCATCCAAGGGATAAATAACGCCCGGCAAGATGCCGCCGCATTAATCCGCGCGCCAGATCGATATTATTGTCATGTATCGCCTCGACGAGCTGAAGATGTTCCGCGTCGGCGCGCCGGGTCTCGTCCAGCGTGACCGGATTGCCCTTCAAGCGCCGGAAAAATGTTTCCAGCAGACTGGAAAATGCCTCCAGCACCACATTGCCGGAAGAAGACAATAACAGGCGGTGAAAAGCGAAATCCTCCTGTCCGTGCCGTTCCTGTTCCGCCGGAGAATCGTTCCGGCAACAGCCATTCTTCACGGCATCGCGCAGACGCAGATAGACGTCATCCGTCAATTTACCGCAGAGCAGTTCCAGCATTCCCAGTTCGATCGCCAGCCGGGCCTCCAGCAATTCCCGCGCCGGCATCGCACTGTAAGCCAGTTGAAAACTCAAATAACGGCTCAACCGTGAAAAATCTATTTCCGCCAGTGTCGTGCCGCGCCGGGGAGTAGAAGTCAGCATACCCAGAAATTTCAGGCCATGCAACGCTTCGCGGACACTGACCCGGCTGACGCCGAATTGTACTGCAAGTGTTTCTTCAGGCGGCAGCCGGTCGCCCGGCCTCAAACCGGTTTCAAGAATAAACTCCAGCAGCAACTGCTGCGTCTGCCACCCTTTGCCGTTTTTCTTCGTCTTTTTGCCTGCCGTCATAATGAATCCCTGCTATTTGTATTACAATTAATATTATAACTGATTCTAAAAAAAAGTCAATCCATTGAATCCATTTAATTTGATAAGTATTCCATTGATTCCATTTTTGGGCTCATGATTTTGAGAAAATAATACACCTGAAAACCGCCATATTGGAGCTTTATTTAACAATTTCTATTGACAAAAATACTAATAGTAAAAAACAATTGAAAGTTGAAAATGAGAAATCATGAAAACCGGGGAACGATTTAACGCAAAGGCGCAGAGATGCAAAGGGAAAACCGGAGTCAGCGAATGTACGCGGATACACCGCGTTCATTCAC
>CAIMFA010000959.1 GCA_903840185.1 uncultured Lentisphaeria bacterium
AGTCCCGCGCCTGCGGGATTGACAGTTTAAGGTTCCCCCTCGCGACCCTCCTCCGAAACTTTTTTGACGGATAGAATGACGGATAGTAGTGGGAGCGCCGGTCGTCTGACCGGCTTTATGCATTTCGCCTCTGGCGACCCCAATCCCGCAGTCGCGGGAGAATATCCAATGTCCAGCATAACAGCCAAATACTCAATATCCAATATCCAACACGGAATATCCAATATCCAATGTTCAGCATAACAGCCAAGGACTCAATATCCAATATCCAACACGGAATATCCAATGTCCAAGTTTGGAACAGAACAGCCGGGAGACAGGGAACAAGGGGGGACGGGATATTGGATATTCTCCCCCGGCTGTTCATTCTGACTCCTGACTCCTGACTCCTGACTCCCTGTCTTTTGGGTTGCGGGCAAAGCCCGCCTTAAAATACCCCGCTCCTGGCGGAGCGGGTTTGTGGTTATTTACCGGTGATGCGCTGGACGGGACGGGCGATGCCGGAGATGGATGGCAGGCTCATGGCCGGACTGGTTTTATCGGCACGAATAGTCAGGCTGCTGCCGGACTGGTCAAGCTGCTGGTTGCCCCAAAGATAAAAATCCAGAATGCTCATCATGTCCCAATGCAGCAGTGATTTTTTATTGCCCCGGTCCAGATGCGCCGCCGAGCAGCACACATACGGTTCAATACCGGGAAATAAAAACTCGCCGCTTTCTCTGCCTGAAGCGGAACGCAGAATCTTCTTCAGCCGTCTTTCCGCGGCTGGAGCCTGAAAACAGAAAGTTCCGGGCAGAACTTTGTTTTCGTCAACTGCAATTAACGCCGAATCAGGAACCGGATCGCCGTCAAGCGTGGACAACTTAACCGCTTTTCTGCTCAAAACCGGAGTTTTATAACCAATATGACTCCAGGAGAAATACCATTTGAAGCGCCAGTTGCGCTTGCCGCATTCAGTCTTTTCATTGAAGGCCAGCGGAATCCTGGTAATGGCTATCCCGGCTTCAGTAGCGGTAATCGCATAATCGCCATGCGCATTTTCAATTTTTTCCGCCGCGCACCAGCGCCAGAGGTCATCGCCAGTGCCGATTTCCAAAATCCTGCCGTCAAAATCTTCAACAAGGCAGAGCAGGAACGGCTTGGAGGACTTATACAGCGTCTGCACGCCTTCTGCGATGTCCTGCCATTCGATTGCCGGAATGCCCTGTCCGGGGGCAAGTTCGGAAATTATACAGAAGCGTTTCCATTTTCCCGGCAGAAACAGCGGATCCACTTCAATCCGCTGCAGCGCAATCGGCCTTCTCAAGTCAAAATCGAAAGTGACTTTGACATGATTGGCGGCAAACTCGAAATTGCGTTTGATCAATGGCTCGGTGCCGAAAGGAATGACATTTTCATACTCAAAAGTGCATGACAGCTCATCCACACGTTCGTGGATTCGGCTTTTTTTGACAATCCCGGCGGCTTCGGCAATCACCCCGGATGAAACCGGCGTCAGGTGCAGTATTTCGCGTCCGCGATACTCGAATTTGAACGGCATTTCCGCCGCGGAACAGAGTTCGGCGGACCAGTTTTTTGTTTTAATGATTTTTGTGTTTTCTTCCATTACTCTTTTCGCTATTTTATGATTTTGAATACGTCGTCAACCGGTTTACGTTTAATCTTGTCCGGCGGCACATTGGCATAGCCAAGCGGGGTGATGGCATATGCGTTCCACGGCTGCAGAATGTTTAATACCTTGTTCATTTTTGCCATATCATAGGCGCAGATCCAGCAGGTGCCGAGACCTTCAGCGGCGGCAGCCAGTACCAGGTGCTCCATGGCAATGCCGATATCAACAGGAATGATCGGTTCGCCGTCAAGGCGTTTCCAGCATACGCCGGAATTGCCCAGCGCGATTGCGATTGCCGGAGCCTCCGCCAGCCAGGGGGCACTGTAAACTGCGCAGATTTTCTTGAGCAGCGCAGGATTGACCACAACCCGGAAGCTCCATGGCTGAATATTGCATGCTGAAGGCGCCAGACTGACCGCTTCCGCGATTCTTTTCAACGCATCTTCCGGCACGGGATCGTTCTTATAGCCGCGGATACTGCGGCGCGCTTTGACAACATCATAAAATTCCATAATTTACCTCCTGTATTTTTTATTATATTCTTTTTGAATTATTCATCTTGCTGAATATTATACTCTGCACGGCCGAAAATTAAACTATCGATTGCGAAGATTTTGAGAATTGGTTCGTATTCTGAGAGGCTGCCGATACCGGGGTATCGAAAGCCTCGAAAAATGCAAATCCAGACTCAAAAGATCGCAATCCCGCAGGCGCGGGATGAATTTTCAACCGCGCAGAGTATATAATTTTAACCACAGAATATACTGTTTTGATTTAACCCACAAAAAATTGTGTCTCTGTATCTCTGTGGTTAAATTACAAATTATCATCCTCTCCTGAACATGGAAACCACGAAGGCTCTATAATCATCTATTAGCTTTTTTGCATCTTCAATCTTCCCTTGCTTAGCCATCTCCCCAAGAGAAACTGGATCACCTACATCTGCCTTGATGATTCCAACATTTTCAAGAGATTTGCCTTAAAATAAAACATGAATATATGTGAACAGCACTGGCAAGATCTAAAC
>CAIMFA010000960.1 GCA_903840185.1 uncultured Lentisphaeria bacterium
GCCGTCTTCGCCCAGCGGAGCAAGCACTCCGCGCAGAATACAGCGCTCATAATGGGTCAGGTTGTGCTCCGATTGCGCACGGTTCCGCAACGCGTTGAGAACGGCGCATTTTTCAAAAAGCGAAGCAATAGACGCTGAACATTCCGTCGCAGATGCGGAACCGTCCGGCAGGCGGCTGTTCCATCCCGCGATTGCCCGGCGTATTGCTTCCGCGCTGTTATAGACTGTCTTCGAATGCAGCAGGCGCAGTGGATTTTCGCAGACGCTGCGGTCATGCAGCAGAAATTTAGAACGGTTCCCGGTAACCTGATGAACGCCGAGCGGCAGTTTGATTCTGGTGCCGGGGTTGTCTTCGACATATTCGTCGGCGGCCGGAAAAAGTTCGCGATGCGTTCCTTCCGGCGGCTGTCCGGCAATCCTGCAGAGCGACTGTAGAAACGTTTTAACCAGGCCGGCATTCAGTCCGGTGTGGAAGAAAAACCATAAATGGTAGCCTTTATACCCGGATTCTTCAAGAATGGATTCGATGCCGGCGTTGCCCGCCAGCCTGGCAATACCGCCAGCATCGTCAAGCAATTGCTCTTTCAACGCTTCAATTGCTTCAAGTTTCATGGTGTCCAGGCTTTTTCTGGAAACATCAAAGTCAATAATACCGAAGCGGACATGATTGTGCTGATCAAATACCGGTACGGCCAGGGTATGTCTGCCTTCCCAGTGTCTCTGCAGGGCATCGGGAGTCAAACCGGACTGGGCTGGTTTGTAGCCGTGCCTGCCGAGACGGTCCACATATTGCAGATAAACCGGATCGTTCTTCTGCGGATTTGAGAACAGTTCCCGCCATAGCTCAATGTCATTTTGGCCGTATTTAGGGGCTGCAGTTTTATGGATTATATTCTTGTTCCCGCCGCATTGCGCCGCCGCGCCGTAAAGCCCGCGCCGCGCCAGCATTTCAGCCAGTTTAGCGCTTAAGCGGGTTTTATCTTCCGGGTTCTGCAGAATATCATCATCAGCCAGCGCCTGGCGCAGCCGCCACATCGCGCCGTCATAGTCGCCGTCCTGATAGCGTTCTTCCGCGCTGCTGATAACTGTTTCCACGCCGGCGGCCGGTTTTTCAGGAGCGGAATCCGGCAGTGTGATATTGAAATCATCGCGGCTGGCGGCAAGCTCGTGCTCAATTTCAGTTTCCGGGGTTTTATCGTCTGCAACCATGGCGGAATCCTCCGGACCGGCCTGAACAGGAACTGCGCCGGAAGTGCCGGGAGTGAAATAATTGTTCCAGCCGCGGATAATAGCGTTGCGCCGGAAAGCATATTCGCCCGAATCTTCATCTGCAAATGGATCTGCCGCCAGTTTGTCCTCCAGCCTGGTTACGGCTTCCGTTCCCGGGACACGGCCGCTTGTGCTGATGGTAAACCCTAAAAACGGGAATCCGGTTTCGGCTTCATAAATCCGGTCTTTGTCTTCATTGCCGCTGAGTTTCAGGTCATTCAACTGCCGGACGGCAAAATTCATCAGATTGCCGGCTTCATTCAGGTCTCTGCCGAAAATCACAATATCGTCCGCGTAACGGATAAAGGCTGATTTTTCATCATTCAGTTTCCGGTCAAAAGGCCGCAGATAAAGGTTGGCCAGCACCGGCGCCAGCGGGGTTCCCTGCGGCACGCCGACCCGCGGGACTTCCGTGCGGACTCCGTCAAACAGCGGATTCGAAGCAAAGCGCATCAGTAGTTCAATCTCGTCTTCCGCAATGCCAAGTCCGGCCAGTTCAGCCCACAGCAGTTGATGGTCAAGGCTGCCGAAGAAATCATTGATGTCTATCCGCACAATGTGGGAAAATGCTTTACGGCAGTAATTTTCCGCGGCCGCGACCGCTTTCAAAGCGCCTTTATTGGTCCGGTAGGCATAGCTCTGCGGCGCCATCAGACTGTCGAAGCGCTCGGATAGCAGTTCAGATTCCGCCCGCGCCACTACCTTGTCGCGTAAACAGGGGATCGCCAGCTTGCGGATGCCGCCGCTGGGTTTCTTCTTCTCAAATGACAGCATCGGGCGCGGCTTGTAGGTGTGGTTGTTGAGCTCAAGATATAACCGCTTGATTTCGTCCGGCGCTTTCCTGGAAAATGCCGCCACATTGACGCCGTCAATTCCGGGGGCAGATTTCCTGACCGCCGCATTTTCCCAGGCCCTTAACAGGTAATGGCGCGGAATAAGTTCAAGAGAATGGGCTTCTGATTCAGAATGTTTGGCCTGCATAATCATGATCTGTTCCTTCCGTATTTGTTCTTCATCTGATAATCATTAAGCAGCGAAGATGCAATTTTTGCGGAATCATGTCAAATAAAATTCCGGAAAATCTATCCTCGCCCCCTGTCCGATTATTTCCTGTTTCTGACGGCTGCCATTATATAAAGGATAAAACCGCACGGAATCGCTGGACTGGTCTATCAGACGCATGGTGTTCCGTTTCATCTCCGCGTAGACGGCTTCGTTAAGATTGCATTCGAATACTGACTTCTGGACTCTTACACCGTAATACTCCATCAGTTCCGCCAGTTTCTTCAACCGTTTCGCGTCACGGATATCATATACCGCCAGTATTTCCATTCTGCGCCTCCCTGTCAATCAAGCCGTTGAAGTCTATCTCGCGGCATTCGTCCACGGCCGAAATCTGACGCTTGACAACTTGTTCGATCACCCCTTTCAGCGAATATTTCAAGTTTCCACCGTTATCATGAAAACTCTGGTAGTGTTTTAAATATTCCTGAAACGCTGTTTCGGATAAACGGCAGCCAAGATTCTGCGAAACGGTAAAATCTTTCGCATGGAAGACTTCCTTCTGCAGCATCTTCATGACAAAATGGTCGCAATACATCGCCCGCAGCGGCTCGATTAAATCCAGCGCCAGCCCTGGACGTCCGTAGTCGAGCTGATGCAGATAACCGATAAAAGGGTCCAGCCCGTGCGCATAACATTTGCTGATAATTTCTCCCACGCACATCATATAGGTCAGCGACAGCAATGCGTTCACCGGATCCGTCGCCGGATGTTTCCGCCGCCCTTTCCAGATGAATTCCGGCGGCAATGCCTGTCCCAGCGCCGAAAAGTACAGCTTGGCGGCATAAGCCTCGCCGCCCATCAGTTCGCTGATCTCCGCTTTGCCGTCGAGACCGTCGCGTATCCTTTGTAACTCATCGACTGCATCAGTTTCTTCAAGCCAGCCGCTGCGCATCCAGCGGCGCAGCGTAACGATCTCGGAACTAAGTTTCCCGGATAATATTGCCGCAGCGCAGCTTTTTAAATAATTCGCGTCACTGTAAAGATGGTACTGCTTCACCCGCATAAAAACATTCTTCGGATAACCAGGCTCCAGCATACCGTAATATTTCCCGTTCATGGATAGATAAACAATCTCGATCCCGCGGTCCAGACATTCCCTGACTACCTGGCTGCTGATCTGCACATTGCCGAATATCACCACGCGCTCAACTACCGATTCAGGAACACTCAACAGTACGTCATCACGGCGCATCACTGCAAAACGGCCGCCCTGCTTTCTAAGGTACGCCCCCTGTTCCTGTATGTAAATGATGCTCATATCCAACCTCTCTCTATTTGTAATCTTCAGTTACTCCTCTTTAAGAAACTGCTATTCATTTTTTCCATGATAAATTAACCATGACTCATATTATTTTTCATAATTTAAAAAAAGTCATAACTGCTTGGAAATCAACAAAAAAGTTGCGCGCGTTGCAAGTTGCTTATTATTAGATACTTCCAAAGGGTATCCCGCTGTTTTTTTTAAACAATAACCAAAACAACGCATAAACAGCAAATGTTGTAAATTATCGACTTGCAAATGCCTTATTATTAAGGTATAATAAAACACGTTGTCGGAAAGCTGCTCCGCTTTAAGGAGATTAAGACACTCATCTTAGTTCTCCTATTTGGGGGTTAAAAAATGTCGGAAAGCTGCTCCGCTTTAAGGAGATTAAGACACCCAACAATCAACAATACCAACTCTTGCACAGTTGTCGGAAAGCTGCTCCGCTTTAAGGAGATTAAGACATTGAATATTGCTTCCGTGGGAACATCTTCACAAAGTAGTCGGAAAGCTGCTCCGCTTTAAGGAGATTAAGACA
>CAIMFA010000961.1 GCA_903840185.1 uncultured Lentisphaeria bacterium
CCCTACTTTGATGACACCTCCTGCATAAGGACTGTCCAAAATTAGGGGAACCGGTGTCCAGAATGGGTGTAACTATTGAAAATGAAAAATGGAAAACGCTACGTTCAACGGTGCTCTAATGTCTCCAGAATCGGGTTTGGTGTAGTGCCGTCCGTGCCGGACGGGGGAGCGGAACTCCTCTCGCAGAGCGAGAGCGCTACACCGGACACATTCTGCACATGGTTGTCTCCCGCGACTGCGGGATCCAAAATGTTGTTTGAAAATTATAAACGTTATGTTCAACGACTCTCTAAAGTGTCGGAGTCGGGTGTCTAAAATGGCTGTCATGCTCTGTCATAACCGGGACCGGAAAAAGGTTGCGATCCCGCAACTGCGGGACAACCATCCAAGGAGAAGCAAAGACAATAATGCAGGACACAGGTGTCCAAAATGAGGCTGGGTGGTGTCCAAAATGTAACTGGCGACTGGTGAATAGTAAAAAACTTTGTGTCTTTGCGCCTTTGTGCGAAAAATGGTTTTAAGGTCCTGCTAAACGACTCTCTAAAGTGTCGGAGTCAGCGGATGAATGAGGTTACGCCGCATGCATTCACTGACTACATGTATTTTCTTCATTGACCTTCATGGTGAAACGGGTTTTATTATCCTGCCTATCCTGTATATCCCTGTTAAAATACAAATTCCTATTAAACGGCAGGTTTGTTACAGCGGCAGATTAATTTGCTGTTCAAAAGTTTCATTAACAAAAGCATCGGCACCGAGAGCAGCAAGCAGCGGATTGTCGTCCGGTCCGCAGAAACCGACGCCGTTATGCCGGATCCAGCCTTCGGCAAATTCGTACCGTTTGGACATCGTTCCAAAATAGCGGCCTTTATCGGTCATGTCGATCAGGTAGGCGTTATTGCCCTGGCTGGAGTCAAGCCATTCCTTCTGGCTTTTGTGACATGACAGCATCTGTTTCTTCTGTTCGATGGTGCTGCCGATATTGACGAAAATTCCGGGAATCACCGGACGGCGGAGCTGATCCCGCAGACTGTGCGGCATCGAATGATATACTGCCACATTACCCTCAACAGCCGGATGCGGCGGGTTGCATTTAAAATTGGTCATGCCACGGCAGAACGCGGCGGAAACCGCCAGCCGGCCGGTGTTGATGTGGTCTTCCATGTAATCATAAGGCCCGTGGGTCAGAATGATTTCCGGTGCGACTTCGCGGATCACCGGAACCAGCCGCTCCAGAGTAGCGCGTTCATAATATACCTCAAGGTCATCGACGAGGCTTTCATGGAATACCGCGCCGATGACTTTTGCCGCATTGCGGGCTTCCTCCCGCCGCATCGCCACGATTGTTTTATAATCGAACTGGTTGGTGCCGAGACTGCCGTTGGCGACATTCATGTAATGGATTTCGTATCCGGCTTCCTGCAGCTTGATCAGCGTTCCCGCCATCATAAATTCGATGTCGTCAGGATGGCAGGCTATGGCGAATGCGGTCTTTTTCATAAGTTATACTCTATTAGGTTGAAAATTTAAAATAGATTGCGAAGATTTTGAGAATTGGTTCGTATTCTGAGAGGCTGCCGATACCGGGGTATCGAAGGCCTCGAAGAGTGCGAATCCAAGCTCAAAAGACAGCAACCGCTTTGCGGCGGGTGTCTTGCGGTTGTATTTTTCCGTTCCTCCTTCATGCGATATTCATATCGCCGATCAGTCGGATCGAAAAAATCCAATCCACAATCCGACTCG
>CAIMFA010000962.1 GCA_903840185.1 uncultured Lentisphaeria bacterium
CCAATTCTCAAAATCTTCGCAATTTATTTTAAATTTTCAACCTTATAGAGTATAAACCAACATAATACCGCTGTAAAACCAAAAGAAATTTGAAATTTAGTCTATATCAGGATAAAATACCTGATGAATTAAAATTATCGGGAGTATACATTTTATGATCAGATATACGGCAATAACACTGATGCTGGCAATACCGCTGCTGGGCGGATGCTTTTTCTCGACATACCATGAGACCCAGAATTTCGATTTAGCCCAGGCCCGGCCGTGCTGTCCTGAAAAAGTGGTTATTGAAGTAAAAGACTTTGAAAATCTTTCCGGGGCCGGCCTGAAGATGCGCTACCGGGCTGAACAGTACCGGATTGTGATTGACAGCTATAATAAATGGGTGCAGACTCCGGACGTTATGATTTCCAGATATTTTATGGCCGCATTCTCTCAGCCCGGCGGCAGTATGCTTGACGAACGCAGTTATATTCTGTCCGGCACTCTGAACTCATTCGATATAAACCTGACGACTAAAACCGTGCTTATTCAAATCACCTGCCAGTTGAAGGAACGCAAAACCGGCAGCATTAAATTGCGGAAAGAACTTTCAGCGTCCGCCTCTTTTCAGCAGGATTCTCCGGTTGAATTTGCGGAAGCCGCTTCAAAGGCGGTACATGAACTAACGGAAAAACTCAGCGCCGAAATCGCCGCGGTTACGGCAGGGAAAAACTGATATGCATGAAAAACAGCTCAGCCAGCTTTTTCTGCAAGTAGGAGAAGGCATCTGCATTCTTTGCCGTGAATTGAAAGTGTTCATGTCATTCACCGGCGAACTGATGCACTCCATGGCTGACACAATCCGCCATCCCGGTAAAGTCAAATGGCAGACTACCGCCTATTACATGGATAAATCCGGCAGTGATGCCGTTCCAATAGTTTCCCTGCTCGGATTCCTGGTGGGAGTCATTCTGGCGTTTCAGGCTATCGTCCAGCTCTCGCGTTACGGAGTTGAAAATTATGTAGTCAACCTGGTCGGAACGGTCGTTGTAACTGAACTTTCTCCGCTGATAACTGCAATTGTTCTTGCCGGCAGGTCCGGTTCCGCGTTTGCCGCCGAAATCGGCACAATGAAGGCGACCGAGGAAATTGACGCCATGATCACAATGGGGTTCGATCCTTCGCGTTATCTGGTCATACCTAAAATCCTGGCGATGCTGGCTATCATGCCCTGCCTGACAATCTTTTCAGACGTCTGCGGAATCCTCGGCGGCATGGTGATTACCTGCAGTAAACTGGATCTTTCGCCGACTGAATATTATTTTAAGACGCTTGAAGTAATCCATCCGGTAGACCTGGTGCAGGGGCTGTTTAAAAGCCTGTTCTTCGCCGTTATCATCGCCGCCATCGGCTGCATGAAAGGACTGGATGCTGGAAAAGACGCACAAGGCGTCGGAAAGGCCTCGACCTCCGCCGTAATCAGTGCTATATTTATGATTATCCTGGCTGACGCGATCATTACCGCGGCATTCAGCATATAACAACAAGGAACTGCAATGGAACGGGCAAACAAGATTAAACTGGGAGCTTTCGTAATCATCGCGACAACGATGATTGCCGGCAGTTTTTTTGTCGTCGGCATCACCAAACTTTTTGAGCCGAGATTCCACGCTATGACCGTGCTAAATACCTCTGTAGAAGGACTTTCAGCCGGTTCACCGGTAAAATATATGGGGGTTCCTGTCGGGCGTATTTCACGCATCAGCATGCGCGATACAGACGGATTCATTGACGTCTACTTCAGCCTGTTCCCGTCCTCGATAGACATGGTTAAAAAGAACACTTCAATAGCTCCATCAGACGGACAGACCATAACCGGTATTGTCGAACAGAAAAACCTGGCCTGTCTGCTCAATGCATCCGGCATCATGGGCGGGGCTTATCTCGAACTAACGGTCAGCGAAGGCGACGGCTACGCCATGCCGGAACTGGAAGTCGTTCCCCCGCCGGGCGTCTTCTATATTAAATCCCGTACCTCGCATGTGACCAATGTGATCCAGAACATCAGCCAGACGCTGGAACAACTCAAAAAAGTAAATTATGTCCAGCTGGCGGATAAGTTTAAAATCACCCTTGACTGCGCCGAAAAAATCCTAAATAACCAGGATATGACCGATATGCTTTCCCGCTTCAACCGGATATCTAAAGATATTGAATACAGCACCGGCAATCTCCGCGAAGCATTCACCCAGGAACGCGTCCAGAAGCTGATTGAGACCGTGGATTATCTGGAAAACGGCACCAAAGCGCTGGCCAAGTCGCTTCCTCCTGAGAAAATTGAAAAACTGGCGGATTCCCTTTCCAAATCACTGGAGGAAATCCGACGGTTCCTGAGTAACAGTGAAAACGGCCGCGATAAAGTAGTCGGTGATATCGGAGAACTCAAAGACCGCGTGGTTCTGACCCTGACCCGGCTTGATCACTCATTAAGCGCTTTAGCTGAACTCATCAGCAGCGTCGAAAATGATCCCAATCAGTTCTTCACCGGCAAAAAAGACAAACCGGTATTCACGGTTCATCCGCCCAAATTGGAAAAATAAACCGGATAATTCCGGAAATCCAGTAAAAAAACGGAAGCAATAGCGTTTTTACCTTGGATATTGCCGGGTGCGCTGATAATATAATGTTGCTTCGCCTTAGCAAGTCTGTTTTCCGTGCAACTGGTTCCAATGGAGGGTTAACCTCTGTGTCAACCGTTTTCCGATCCCGGTTGCGAAGGAGCGCAACCCTCCAGAAAAACACATAACGCGTTGCTGAACGTCGCACCCAAGAAAAATAAAACTTGCGTTTCTCTTAGTGTCTTTGTGTCTTCGTGCG
>CAIMFA010000963.1 GCA_903840185.1 uncultured Lentisphaeria bacterium
CTTCCCATGATTTGATCTTTGCCATTATGTACTTCCTTTTAGAAGAATAAAATGACACAAATTTTTAATATTTCAACTTTTATTTACGGATAAGCACTTAATATAGAATATTTGGCGCAAAAGGCGGATGTCAGCCGGCGCACTGTCAGATATTATATTCAACGCGGCCTGCTGCCGCCGCCGCTGGGACAGAAGCGCGGTTCCTATTATACCGAAGCTCATCTTGAAAGACTGCTGCTGATCTTAAAACTTTCCGCCAAAGGCGTGCCGCTGATCCGGATCAAAACCATTCTCGAATCAGATGCGCAATTTGAAGAAGGAACTCCTGAATTGGAATTTGTCAGGCAGCGCTGCGAGAAAATTGAAATATGTGACGGGATTGATTTGCTTGCCAAATCCGGTCTGCTGAGAAACCAGGATATAATTGATATCAAAAAATATATAATCAGCCTTATACAAGGGGAAAAAGATAATGATGAAAAAGCGTACGGGGCTGTATTCGACAGAACAGCGGCAAATAGCCTTGACAAAGATAAACGTCTCAAGTATAATTGACGGATTCATTGCTGAAACAACAATTACGCAACATTTTAAAAATACTGAAAACATAAACATCGAGACAGTGTACTGTTTCCCTGTGGAAAATCCCGCGGCTATTTATTCTTTTACCATAAAAACCGCCCGCAAGGTGCTGAATGGCTGCCAGGATGAAAAGAAACGGGCTTATGATGTTTATGACAATACGCTTGAAGAAGGCGGCAGTGCATTTAAACTTGAGCTTGAAGAAAAAAACATTCTGGAACTTTCGATCGGCAATTTGTCGCCGGATGAAGAAGTAACGGTGGAAATCAGAATTATCAGTCATCTGACGATTACAGACGGCATCGTGACCTTGCGTATTCCGACTGCTTTAAGCCCGCGTTATGTTCCCGCCGGAACCTCATGGGAGGAGAACAATATAGCTTCGCCGCCGTTTCTGACTTCAGTTCCATACGGGGTTGCCATCTGCGTTAATATCAATATTCCGGAATTGAACAGCCTGCGCTCGTCTTCGCATCGTATCCGGGCGGAAAAAACTGCCTCCGGCTGCATTGTCGGACTGCTTGACCCGCATGAGGCGCCGGACCGGGATTTCATTCTCGAATTTGAACCGCGCGGCCTGGAACTGCCGCAATGCTCGGTAAGCAGACATACCAACGGCATGAGGGCGGCATTGATCAAATTCCAGCCTGAATTTGATTTTCCGCTGGCTGAGACTCAAGAGCGATCTGATATCATATTCATGCTGGACTGTTCAAGTTCCATGGCCTGTTCCTATATCGAACCGGCTAAGGAAGCGCTGGAGCTTTGCCTGCGTTCAATGACGGAGGGTGACTATTTCAATATCATGGTATTCGGCAGCAGTTACCGGTTGTTTTTCAGTAAACAAATGGAATACAACCAGCTCAATCTGGAGAAATATCTGTCGAAACTGGCGGAGATAGAAGCGGATATGGGCGGTACTGAACTGCTGGAAGCGCTGGATGTGGTTTACCGGATACCTGTACAGGGAAATTGCAGGCGGGAAGTAATTTTGATTACTGACGGCGAAGTTTATAATACCAGGGAAGTATTGCAGCATGCCGCGATGAATCATAAAAATACCAGGTTTTATACTTTCGGGATCGGCCGCGGAGCCAGCCAGGCGCTGGTAAAAGGACTCGCCGACGTGACCGGCGGTGTGTGGGAGATCATTTCGCCGGGAGAAAATATTCAGGAGAAAGTATTGCGCCAGTTCTCCAGATTAATTCAGCCGGAAGTAAAGAATTTGAGTATTATCACTGAAAATGCCAAGTTCCGGATGCCGGAATATCTGCCGCCAGTCTATGAAGGCGACACGCTTACATTGCTGGCGGAAGTGGAATCGCTCGGAGAAAATGCCAGAATTATTGTTTCCGGCCAAATCTGCGGCGAGACTTTTTTCTGGGAATGTCCGGTCATTGATCTGGGGAGTGACAACCGGATTCCACTGCGGTGGGCGGTATCACAGATAACGGAACTGGAGGAGCGGCTCTATATAGAGGAAAAACGGGAATTTTTTGAGCAGGAAATATTAAAGCAGACGAAAGCGTTTAATATTTTAAGCCATCTTTCTAGTTTTCTGACCATTGAAGACCGGCGTGAAGATGAAAAGGCGCTGTATTATCCTTCATTCAGAATCATTCCGGTAATGCTCAGCCGTACCAGAATTTACAGTTATTCCGGTAATATCAGGGAGTTGATGGCTGCTGTTCACGAAACAAGCGCTCAGGCGCAATATGCCGCGGCACACTCAGAAACTTGTTCAATGAATGTTTCCGGCTGGTACCGTCAGGCGCTTAAAACTCAGGATGCCAGCGGCAGTTTTTCATCCGAGCAGGTGCTTGCGGCTAAATTGAAGATTGCCCCGGAGGCGCTGGAAGTTCACCTGAACCAGTCTTCTTCAGCGAGGGAAAACATGCTGAAACGCAAGGCGCTGATTACAGCGGTAACCGTTAATCTGCTGAAATCGGACAGTGACGCCGCAGCCGTTTCCAGCCGGGCAATTAAAAAGGCTGAACGCTGGCTGGAATCACTTGACGACAAAGAGGATATCATCTTGCGCAGCCGTCAATTGCTGGATAATTTAAACCGCCAATAGCTAATTCTTTCAGCATCTGC
>CAIMFA010000964.1 GCA_903840185.1 uncultured Lentisphaeria bacterium
CATTTTTACGCTCAGGAATGTCGCATACGACGGACATTATGCTAAAAAAACTAATCGTCCAAAATGGTACTTTCTGGCGCTTATGAGCCTCCTTGTGCCACCAAATGCCACCTCCATTAAACTTGCTTTTTAAGCTCATTTTCCCTTGTCTGAAAACTCAGGCGCAGGTAAACAATAAGGTAAAATACATCAATTTGATGCAAAATCCACCTTTTTTTCAATAAAATATCCCGCAAACCAATCAGACTGAATGTATCGCACGGTTTACCATCTGTGGAATTTACCATGCTGAAATGATCGATTACAGAACAGCCGCAGTCCGGAGCTTGCCATATGAAACAGCCACTACCCCTGCGACGCAAGAGTAATGGCTATTAAAAGCTATTGGATTAACGGTTTTTCAGATTGTTGTAGGTTTCTTTGCCGATTCCAAGCATGGGGAAGATATCCTGATGCTGGAATCCTCTTTTTATGTAGAAATCAGAAATCCGTTTTAACTCTTCCTTCCGCCGCTGTTCTTCCGGTTTGCTTTTATCCGAATCGCTTTCCTCGTAGTGAACAGCCCATTTTTTATCCAACTTCACTTCAAATGGTGATGTTTTTTCCACACCTGAACGGGAAGGTTTATAATCCAGCCAGAGCGGGTCTTCCAATGTATGATTTTCATTCTCATCTTTGCGATACATGCGTAACGTAAAGTAAAAGTCATCAAGCGTACACTTCCAGCCCCGCACCTGTCCATTGCTACCCTCGTGGTGCAAAAACAGGATAGCAATATTCATCTGCCGCATATTGTTAATGAAATCCGATAAGTTGAGGTCTGCTGTATACGATTTTCTAGCGAATTTACTCAAAGTATCAATGACGAGAAGATCGACAGGCTGACCGGGCGTACCTTTGTCCTTTGCTGCTTCGATCATGGCAATAATTTTCGGCCAGTTCTCTCGATCGGAATAATCAACCTTCTCCACCGTATCCTCGGTCATATCTTTCACAATCAGGTTCTCTTCACATTTGCTTCGAGCTTCTTTTTTTTGCGGCCAATACGGATATGCCAATTGAGTCTTGCGAGTTTCGATCTCGGTTTTGCCATTCTCGAAGTCAAGATAAAGGACTTTGTTCAGGGGATAGTCCGGATTTTTGGGAACAACCCACCACTTTTCGCTGAGTAACGGGTCGCCAGACACAACGGCGGCGGCCATGCTGATCCCTAATGCGCTCTTGCCTGTACTTTTGCTGGCATAGAGCATGGAAACTTCGCCTTTGATCAGAAAAGGACGGAGCACATAGTTAACCGACTTGCGCCTGTTGCTTTCTTTTTCAACCACGCGCTGTTCTTCGCTATTTTGTGATTCCCACAATTTACTCCGCTTGGTCTCGAGGCGCTTGACGGATTCTATGCACCGTATCTCAAACAAGTCGTCGTCCTCAATAATCTCTACGCTTTCCGCAGTGACGGTTGGTTCACTGTCCCGGTAGTGCGTCAAGATGTCGTCAAGTGTTGCATAATCCCGCCGTTTTTCAGGATAATCGACTTCCATCTGAATGAATTTCAGCTTGTTCTCTTTTTCTTTATTCTTCTCTTCCCAATACTCAGCAAATTCCTTGGCTTTCAAATACGCGGATTCAAGCAAACTGCCGGAGTGGTTGGTAACCAGATAGTAAACGGTGCGGTTCAGCAAAGGCGACCAGTCCACCTGATCATATTGCCCTGGATCACAGATGAAACTCGTGAAAATAACTCCTTCCATCTCATTGGCGTCAGCAAGCTCAATACTGTCAGTCAGAATCACCGGAGATTCCTCGTCAGCCTTTAGCTGGTCCAAGTTATAAAGCGGCTGCTTGTCTTCCGGTAACGGCACACAGAAAAGCTGATCTGTAATTGAATTATTCCGCATCCACATGGTCATGGGGATGAGGGATTTGGTCTGCGACTTCGCATCGTACAGCTTCGCGACTTTCATGATCGGCTCACCGTGCTCATTCTTAAATTCATAGACCATCTTTAGCCAGTCGCCGTAAGTCTTGCTGTATATGCCGGAAACGATGAACTGCTCTTGGGATTTTTCAACTGCTTTGCTCAGGCACTGTTGAATTGAAATCTCTTCGCTACACTTATCATCGTTCTTTTTTATAAAGTCAGCTAAATATTCTGTTGCCGCCTTCACTTGTTCGTGAAAAATATCAAGACTGAACGCAGAGTTATTCAGTTTCAATGGCGCAAATGGAAAAGGTACATTCCCGAAGAATCGGCAAATTCTCTCCGGGGTATTGTATGGAGAATGCTTGCAAATCTTGAACTTTGAACCAAATGCGGAAACGAGAACCTGTTCGGAAGTTTTCAGTTGCTCTATCAGCAATTCTTTATTAAAATTGCCTGCCGATTCACTTTCACCACTGACTAAACGTTTGATAACAGCATTATCCTTCCAAGCCAACTGCCAGCGATTCTGCTGAGTACCATTCTTATTGAGGACATTGTTACCAACAATTCTGAATTCATCAAGTGCACAAATAAAATCATCACCACCGAACATAAACGGGAATTTCACATGTCCCGGTAATTTATACACCCAACCCGATTCATCATGCCGCCCGGCTTTCATAAAAGTAGGGAACCGTCCGCTGGTGCAATGCGCGTCAATCAAAATCGATGCCCGCGCCTCCATGATAATTTTCCAGCGCTGATTTGTATCTTCCGGGATGTTATCGGTAAAAACGAACTTGGTCTTAAAATATTCAGTGATCTGCTCCGGCAAAGCTACAGGTTTTTCGTTCTGATCGCTCATACAAAATCTCCCTTCTCTTAGATTGTCTTATACATTATATCGAAAACCCTCTATTGCAAGACGTCTCCAATGCCGACCATTCCTCGTGCGCATTCACAACAGTCCCAGGGTAACTCCATTGAGGCTGCTTTTTTCGGCCTTGTAGCAAAATAAACAGCAACCCAGGCCGGGAGTTTTCGGGTTCATTTACTGTTCAAAGTATTCCGAACAGAATTTAGATTTTAGAATAATTCATGGATAATAGTTTATCATTTCATTATTCACTACGCTCTTCTCGTTGCAGCCGGTAATTGGTCAATATCCCGCATTCCCGCCTCGCTCTGGCCCAGCTGCCATCACCCAACGCCTTCATCGCCGCCGCCTGCAAGTACAGGTAATTCTTTTTCATGTGCATATAGGACAACGACTCCCCGCGGCGGAACAAAGCCAGGACTTCGTTTTTATATCCGATTTCGTCATGCTCCGGCGCAACCGAACACTTTTATAATCCACTCCAGCAGACTGGAGCGCTTTGCCCCAGTTGCCGAAGCGCTTAATTGCAGCCATATACAACGGCTTGTGATGATCCTGGGCGTGCTGCGAGAACAGCGGTTCTCCCGCTTTCGCCAGACGCCGGATTTCGTCCAGCACTGACTGCCTGG
>CAIMFA010000965.1 GCA_903840185.1 uncultured Lentisphaeria bacterium
AAAAACCGGCTCCTGTCGCAAAGCCTGCTCCTGTCACTCCGGTTAAAGCCCCGTCAAAGGTAAAGCCTGTGGTGCCGGTTGCCGCCATCGATCCAATCCCTGAGATCAAACCGGTCACCCCGCCTGCTCCTCTTGTTGCTGCCGTGGAAAAGCCGGTAGTGAAACCTGATGTAAAACTTGCCGCCGCCCCTGTCAAACCGGCCGTGCCGGTAAATCTGCCGCCGCCGGATGAAAATGCGGTTACTGATATCTGCACCCGGGCGGAAGCCGCGATGAAGGCAGGCGATCCGGTCAAGGCCAGGCAGTTGGCGGAATCAGTGCTGGATGTGAAGAACCTGCCGGAAGACAGTCCGTTATGGCTGCGCACCGCGGAAGTGCTCAGTGCCGCCAACACCAGACTGCTGCTGACAGATATTCCGTTCCCGGGCAGAAAGATCAACTATGTCTGCAAAAATACTGACTTCCTGCAGAACATTGCTTCGGCGCACAACACTACGATTGATCTCATTCAGATCAGCAACCGGATGAAAAGCACAGACAGCAGCATCTGGGAAGGCCGCGTATTCAGAATCTACAAGGGCGACTGGCGCATCCGGATTTCCAGGAAAACTCTGATGCTTTATTTATATGACGGCGACAAATTGTTTAAAATCTATCATGTCGGCATCGGCCGCGAAAACCGTACCCCTGAAGGTATTTTTGTGGTCAGATCAAAAGTAAAAGAACCGACCTGGTATGCGCCAAGCGGAAAGATTGTTCCGTACAACGGGGCGCAGAACGTCATCGGTTCACGCTGGCTCAGCCTGGCGCCGGAGGGCGGCACGGATAAGGGGCTGCTGGGGTATGGTATTCATGGAACCGCCGATCCTGACAGTATCGGCAAGACCGTCAGCAACGGGTGCGTGAGGATGAGAAATGCTGAAGTCGAAGAGTTATTTATGATAATTCCGCGGCTGACGCCTGTAACTATCGAATAGTAAATAAATAGCAAATATAACCAAATCTTAACAGGGAAGTAAAACATTATGGCAGTAATCAGTCTGGATTTTGAAAAACCGATTATCGAGCTGGAAAAGAAGCTGAAGGAATGGATAGAACTAAGTAAAACCAATAAAATAGAATTAGGAGACGAAGTGAGCGCATTAAAGAAAAAATTAGCGGACACGATGAAGAACGTCTATGATTCAATGACGCCATGGCAGCGTGTTCAACTCGCCCGGCATCCGGAAAGACCCTATACGCTTGATTATATCAGTTGTATTTTTACTGATTTTATGGAATTTCACGGTGACCGCCGGATGCGCGACGACGCCGCGATCGTCGGCGGATTTGCCAAATTTGACGGCAAGCCGGTAATGCTGATCGGCACCCAGAAGGGGCGCAATACTAAAGAGAATGTTTTCCGCAACTTCGGCTGGCCGCATCCGGAAGGCTACAGAAAGGCTTTGCGCCTGATGCAGCTGGCCGATTTGGCGAAAGCCCCGATTATTACCTTTGTTGATACCCCCGGAGCATTTCCCGGAGTGGCCTCGGAAGAACGCCACATCGGGGAGGCTATCGCGGTTAACATGCGGGAAATGTTCGGCCTTAAAGTCCCGGTTATTTCTGTTATCATCGGGGAGGGCGGCAGCGGCGGCGCAATCGGTATCGGCGTCGGCAACCGCATCCTGATCATGGAAAACTCCTATTACTCAGTAATTACGCCGGAAGGCTGTGCCGCTATCCTGTGGAATGACCGAGCTTACGCGGAAAAAGCCGCCGAAGCGCTCAAACTGACAGCGAACGATTTGAAGCGTCTGAATGTCGCCGATGAAATTGTCCCCGAGCCCCTTGGCGGCGCTCATAAAGACCCGGTCAAGGCGGCTGAATTGCTCAAGGCTTCGCTCAAAAAGCACTTGAACGAACTTCGGAAAATGACTCCTGAAGCGCTTATGGAAGACCGCTATAAGAAGTTCCGCGCTATCTCCGTATTCACGGAAGAGGCGGAGAAAAAGGTGGAATTAAAGGAAGAGGCAAAAGAAGGGGAAAAGGCGTGACATTGGAACTGAAAAAGCCGGTAGTCCGCCTGGCGGAGGAGAAGGATGTTGCCCAGGTGCAGCAGCTGCTGGATATGTATGCCCGCGACCAGATTATTCTGGCCAGAACGCGGGAGGATATTCTGGAGAACCTCAAACGCTTTATTGTTGCGGACGCCGATGGCGAAATCAAAGGCTGCGTTGCTATCCGCGATTTCGGTAACGACCTGCTTGAAGTCCGTTCGCTCGCGGTTAAGCCGGATTCATTCGGGCAGGGGATCGGACGTGCTCTGATTGAGGAGCTGATTCGAATCCTTGAACACGAGAGACATTTCTTCCGGCTTTTCGCGCTTACGTACAAGACGGATTTCTTTGTCAAGCTTGGATTTCAGCGGGTCAGCATGGATATGTTTCCCGAAAAAATCTGGAGCGACTGCGTCAAGTGTCCTAAAAAAGAGCACTGCGACGAAGAAGCCGTTGTCCTCGAACGCAGGCAGTAGCTTGTTTCAGTTATACTTTATTAGGTTGAAAATTTTACATAGACGAGTCGGATTGTGGATTGGATTTTTTCGATCCGACTGATTGGCGATATGAATATCGCCTGAAGGAGGAACGGAAAAATACGGCCGCAAGACACTCGCCGCAAAGCGGTTGCGATCTTTCGAGTTTGGATTCGCCCTCTTCGAGGCCTTCGATACCCCGGTATCGGCAGCCTCTCAGAATACGAACCAATTCTCAAAATCTTCGCAATCTATTTTAAATTGTCAGTCGTGCAGAGTATAGTATCTTCCGCATTTTATTTAAAGGCTTCTAATCCGAAAAGGACAGGAATATGTCAGAAAATAACAGCCGTCCGGACTGGGATAATTATTTTATGGAAATCGCGCGGGTGGCCGCCAGCCGCAGCAACTGCTGCCGCCGCCACGTTGCCGCGGTCGTCGTCAAAGACCGCAGGATCATTTCAACCGGTTACAACGGTACGCCGCGAGGCATCACCAACTGCTGTGACGGCGGCTGTCCCAGATGCAAGTCCGACACGCCCTCAGGCGAAGACCTCGGCTCATGCCTGTGCAGCCATGCCGAGGAAAACGCCATCACCCAGGCCGCGTATCACGGCATCAGCATCAAGGATTCGACTTTATACACCACTTACAGTCCGTGCCTGCTCTGCGCGAAAATGATCATTAATTCAGGCATTATCGAAGTGGTCTATCACCAGCGCTACACTATTGATAAAATCTCCATGAAACTGCTGCTGGACGGCGGCGTAATGGTCCGCTGTCTCCTTTCCGAAGCGGAAAAAGAGGAACTGGGAATTAGCAAATGAACCGTGATCCGAACTCTCTCATCATGACCCTGGAACAGGCGGTAAAATGGCGCGGAGAACTTCGCGCCGCCGGTCTTAAACTGGTAATCACCAACGGCTGTTTCGACATCTTGCACCGCGGCCACGCGGAATATCTCCATCGCAGCAAAGCGTTCGGTGATGTGCAGCTGGTGCTGATCAACACTGACGCTTCAGTCAGGGCGCTGAAAGGCCCGACCCGTCCGGTTATTGACGAATACAGTCGCGCCTATATGCTGGCCGCGCTGGAATCCGTGGATGCCGTCGTCATGTTCTCCAATCCGCAATGCACTGAGGAATTCCGCCGGCTGCAGCCGGATATTTATGTGAAAGGCGGCGATTACACGCTGGACACGCTGAATCAGGAGGAAAGAGCCGCGCTGCAGAACGCCGGAGCAGATATCCGCTTCATCAAGTTCATTGACGGCTTTTCCACCTCCGACATCATCCGCAAAATCCAGTCGGAATAAGAATGGACTGTGAATCATTTCTAAAGTTTTCAAACAACATTCTGGACACCATCCACGCTCATTTTGGACAGACCTTAACCACAGAGACATCCCGCCGTTGCGGGACTAACCCGAGAGTTAGCAAGGCACAGAGAAAACATTATTCCCGGTTTAAATCCGGATCCATTCTGACTCCTGACTCCTGTCTCCTGACTTCTGGCTTTCCCCTATTCTGGTCATCTTGGACACCCTTGTGCAGAACCATTAAAACCATGTCTCGCACAAAGGCATCCCGCAGTTGCGGGACTAACCGGAGAGTTAGCAAGGCTCTAAGGTTTTTTACTATTCACCAGTTACCAGTCACCAGTCACATTCTGGACACACATATAAAGAGGAATATTGCAAGTGACAAAACCCCGTCCGTGCGA
>CAIMFA010000966.1 GCA_903840185.1 uncultured Lentisphaeria bacterium
CGGAAACCAAGCGCAAGGGAGAATTGAAACTCAATGCTCAAAACCATATGCGAAGCATTCAGAAGAAGCCGCAACATATCAAGAATTTATTTCAAGCGGAATGTGTGAAATATGCAAGCTGATTATCTTTCGGAGCAATAGAATATGAAGAAGCACAGAGATTAAATTTACCATCATATATTTTCTTGATTGACGAGGATAACGCCAGCATCACGCCTAGTACCGTTGATTTTCATAATCAGGTTAAATTACAGGCACTAAAAAAATACTTGACAAAAAAGCATACTCCGGATTATTTTACCTCACCAGATGATCTTGCCAACAAAGTAGGTAGCGCAATTCATAGAGCGTTGCAGGATAAAAAAGCTGGTCCGGTTGAAATTGATAAAGGCATAGAGATTGTAATTCCGACAGAAACGACAATTTCCGGTAAAAATATTCTTCGCCGATTTAAAGTTTTGCCACAGCGTTGGCAAGGCGTGGAATTTAAAATTCGTATTACAAACTACAAAACTAATGGTTCCTTAACTCCAATATTAATGGAGTTGAAATCAGCAGAAGGATTATATGGTAAACTTAAATTAACAGTTGGTGATTCTGTGACTGGCAAGTGGTATGTAGACGGAAACCCTAATATCCCTGTTCCGCTTGTTGCAGAGAGAGAAATCGCATACAGGCTTATTGATGTTGATTATCTTGCGGTCTTTGAAGTTATCGCAGAAACATTGTATTATGCGCCAGAGCCTCCGGATGATGATCATTGTATTTCGGCTATTAAAGTTAAAAAAATTATCGCTATCTCCCCCGTCATATTTTCCGATGATGACGATATACCATTTTAATGGGAAAAAAGGAATAGCTTGAACTCGGTGTCAGATTCAACTTTTCGATGTTTTCATTGCTTGCAAACCATTTATTTATTTTTTCAATGCTTGCACATTGGGCAACTGAACTTTAACAAGGATGAACAGGATTTTAAAGTATCTTAAGCCCTGGTCGCCCGTGGCGGGAACTTTCCAGCTTGAACGGCTTCACAAGCAAGATGCTTGTGGTACTCTTAATTTCATCAAAGCCTGATCATTTTGCGGTCGTGAGTTTTTTGCCGATGGCGACGAAGAAGAACTGGTCATTTTCAGACTGCCAGGTGGCTACCACTTCGGGGACTTTTATGAAGGAGTTGATTTCCTCGCGGTACTGCTCAATGCTGGTATCCTCGTGCGAAGCTTTAGGCTGCGCATTCGTGTCCTGAACGATCTTGATTTCACTTTTGGATTCCTCTTTAACTTCAATTTTGGCTTTCTCGATCATCCTGATCAATTCTCTGACCGCTTTGGCCCGCGCCACAGTCATGCGGCGCAGCTGTTCTTTGGGAGAGTCAGCCCGCAAATCGGTCATGCCAATCGCGAATAAATACTTACTGCCGTCGTATTCCACAATCCGCACACCCCCGTTTTCGATGACAAACGCCTCGAGTTTGGTGAACGGAACTTTAAACCCGGCCTCGCTGATGACAAGATTCCTGCATTTGGCGACGGCTGAATCATCTGCGACAGCCGCAACCGAAAGAAATAACGCCGCCGTCAGACATAGCAGTTTGATATTCATATCTTCTCCACATCAATGGTTTGGCGCTCTTTTGCTTTAATATCATTATGATACTTCGCTTTATCCTGCACCGCATTGCTCTTCAAGTTAAATTCCATCAGTCTTATTTCACAGCGGATCTGCAGATCTTTTTTCATCTTTTCAGCGAGATTCTGCAATTCCCTGACATCATCCTCAAACAACATGACGTCCGACTCAAACTTTTTTTGCAGGCACTCCTTATCCAGCTCTGAATTTATCTCATCCTCAATCCTGGATAAATTATCCGCGGCTTCCTGATCAAGCGGGGTCTGCCCGATTTTACTTTTCCACTCTTTCCAGCTTTCTACAAAAATCCTTTTCATGGATGCTTTATAGTTGAGCAGCAGATCATCAGGACTGCAACTCCCGTCCGGAGCATTAACACGGGCGACAATATGCACATCCTTCAACGGCACAATCAATGAACACGAGAAACGGTCTTCCGCATTCTGCACGCCGGCTATTTTCAACTCAGAGACCATCAGCGCCGAATCTTTATCAAGCTTCAGTTTCCGGCTGAGCGCGGTCAACGCGTATATCCTGGCCTTATTCGAATTTATCCGGGCATTTTTCAACTCGGAAAACAACTTTACCGGAGCAAACGATACTGTCATGGAATACGCATACGCACCCGACTCCAGCTGCACCCGGGCATTGTACGGATCTTTGTCAAAGCTGATCTGTTCCATGGCGCAGGCGCACAAACACAAGGCAAACGCCATGGAACCGGCATAAAGCTTACAGGAAATCATTAGCGATATCTGAAGTCACTTTTTTCGACTTCAGTCCTGCCGGGTCTTTCGATACCGGAGCGGCGGAAAGAGCATCTTCGCCGGAACCGGTGGTTTTGTCATTGTTCATCTTTTCCCTGAGCTCGCGTCCGATCTCGCTGAATTTCGGCTTCCAGCCGTAAATCGCGGTCATGGTCTTTTTATCCGCGTCAAGGTCATAATGAATCAGCGTCAAGCCGCTGAGCACTTCCGAGGAGACAGATTTAAACTTTGAGCTCTGCTTATCAATGGATTTGCCTTTTTGCAGCAGGCTGCTGCCGTTGCCTTCGGTCGTCAGCACCGTCTGGTTGTCGCTGGTTTCGACCACGGTGACAGTTTCTTTCATGAATTGAACCAGAGACGCTTTGGCTGACTGTTCTGCCGCTTTCCTGGCCAGCAGCTGAGCCTTGACCGGTCCCAGTACGGTTGACACTTCGGACTGGCCGACAACCAGGAAAGATTCAATCGCGCCTTTGGCGTCATATTTGATTTTATGAATACCGATGCCCATTTCCTTGATTTTATTTAATTCCTGCTCCTGGGTAACGGCTTTGTCCTGCTCCTGGCCGGTAACTATTAATCCGCATGCCTTGACTGCCGACATTAAAACGACTCTTGCTAACGACTGTTTTCTCATAATGCTCCTCCTTGGATTTGTTATAATTTTACCCGGTACGAATAAATTTTCCAGTCAGGCAAACCCTTTCTTTTAAGTTTTATTTCTTACTCTGAAGTCTGGCCGGATATTCCTGCATATTGACCAGTTCGCACTCTATCCGGTTGGCTTCCTTAAGTTTATCCAACGGTATCTCCATATAAAACGGGAAATAAAGAAACGGCATAAAATCGCAAATCTCGGTAAAGACGTTTTCGTTGCCCGCCGCCGGAAAAGAACTGCTGCAGAAGTATGGGGAGATTTCATACGACGGAGCGGGCGATGTATAAAGACTCGTTCCTTCAAAAGAGCTGTTCTTCAGGAAATTATAAGTGAAATCCGCCGGAAACGGCGAGTTAAAACTGAGTTTGTTCTTCTGCGAAAACAGTGATGGAAATTTATTATAGTCAAATGACTCGTCAAAATAATCTCTTTTTATCAGCTGCCTCCTGCTCCAGACCGTATCAATGCCGTTTTTCAATTCCACCGTCAAGACCAGATCATTACTATAATACGGAGCGGCAGGCCTGAACAGGCTGGCGTCAACTTTCTGTCTGTCTCCGGCGGACAGTTCCTGCTTGTTGATGATATCGACACTTCTGCATATCGTTTTCGGAATCGCATAAAACACAAACGTCATAATCCCTTTGTCATAATCTATATCCCGTACTAGCCGGAGCGGTGAACAGTCAAAGTCATATGACTTCCAAAACTCCTGGAGCTTCTGAAAAATCAGGGTATTGCAATAATACGGCCAGAAAGCGCGAAGATTTCTCCTGCATTCGCCAAGTCTGGCGACAGCGCCCGGATCCCGTCTGGCGGCGGCTTTCAGTTCCGGCAGAGCATTCAATTCCGTCCGGTATCTGGTTCCGCTGAACGCGCTGTATCTTGGAGAAAACCCTAATTTCTGAAGCTCGCGCTGCTTAACTTTATCTTTTTCATCGGCATAGTTGACATCCTTGAAATAGACTTTGAAAATACATTTCCCCTTGCAGATTGAATCCAGCGCTTTCTCCGTGTCTTTTACGAATGCCTGATATTTCTGCGGGTCGGCTTCGATTTTAATGTTTGTGACGTAAAGGCCTTTTTCCTCATTATAAAGCTTGACTTCGGAAGCGGATATTTTCGTTATTTTACGCGGGAAATTCTGGAAGATGTTCTGGAAAACACTTATCGCGTCCTTCAGTCCGTCGAGCTTGGTCGAGGTCTCCGCAAATAGTGCATAACCGCTGACATTCGCCTTGAAAGTGATCTGGTTATTTTTCAGGGCCGACTCAAAGTCGTCTATCACGACAACAGCTTCGATTTCAATAATCCCGCTGTTATACGGGGTCGTTTTCAAATAGTCTTTGATGAAAGCATTGCTGTGTGTGATGATCCGGTCTTCGATAACCTCTTCATTCTTTACGATTTCCAGACTGTCAACATATACGCCGACCACCTTCCTGATCGCGTCTTTAAAGGCCTGCTTCAGGGCGTCATCAATGTTTTCGCCCTGCCCTTTGGCCTTAACCCTGAAAACACCGCTGTCTTTTGTAATGGCGGTATCAATATTGGAGATTCCGTTATTCGCCTCTTTTTGAGCAGCGGCAGCGCGTTTTTCGGTGAAATTAACCACCTCGAAATATGGTGCGATCGCGTCATATTTATAGTTTACCTGACGCCAACTCGGGATGTTTCTGCCGCTGCCGGATTTTGACTGCTGACCGTCTCCATTTGCGCCCTGAAGTTTTGCTTCTTCAAGCCGCCTTTTATCTTCAGCCAGCTTGTAGATGGTGTCCGCCAGTCTTTTATAATACGCTTCCTTGAAGAATATCCATCTGGACTTCAATGATATGTCATCCTGCCTGTAGCCGGCCGTCGTCCCGTCCTCCATATCCAGATAAATATGGCTTGAGTCTAATTTACGGAGGGTGCCGGTTATCTTATCCTCGTCATCATAGTCGCTTAAATACAGCTCCACCCGATCGCCGGTTTTAGCCGGTTTATACTCGCCGATAATGCCGATGGCCTCTTTGATTAAAGCCTCATTTTCAATTTCCACCGCTGCAGCCGTAAAGCTGCAGAGTATAATTAATAGCAACAGTTTTTTCATTATTGAAACCATGAAACACCGCGTCCGTTATTTTCCCAGGAGGACTACGGCCATGGCGGCGACGCCTTCTTCGCGGCCGCAGAAACCCATGCCTTCGGTGGTGGTGGCTTTGACGGAAATCCGGTCGGGAGCGCAGTCCAGCACTTCGGCGAGATTGGTTCTCATTTGGTCAACGTACGGTTTTATTTTCGGACGCTGGGCGATGATCGTGATATCCAGATTCATGATCTCGTAAGTGGAAAAATGCTCGTCGGAAATGATCTGCACCAGCAAATCCATGCTGTTGGCGTTCTTGAACTTCGGATCATTGTCGGGAAACCATTCCCCGATATCCCCCAGCGCCAGCGCGCCCAGCATGGCGTCCATCACCGCGTGAACCGCGACATCGGCATCGCTGTGTCCGAGCAGCCCGACATGATGTGGAATCTCAACTCCGCAGAGAATCAGCGGCCTGTCCGCGACAAACCGGTGAACATCAACTCCTTGTCCTATTCTGTACATAATTTTCTCCTGTAGTTATTTGTGACGGAGCACAACCCTCTAAAACAATTCTAAAGTGCTAAATTTCTAAAGTGCTACAAAACCAGAAAACCGGTTTAGAAGGAGCACAACCCTCCAGTTTTTGGCACCTGTCACGCATAGCGTTTTCCGGTAGCTGCCGCACGGACGGCATGGACTATCATGGACATTGGCCTGGCTGCCCGGCAATACACCTGTTTCCAGCTTTCCACTCCAGCGCGGGGGGGGGCTCCTCCGTCCGTTCTGTCCGTTCTGTCCGTTCTCAATTTTGGACACCCCGGAGCATATTGTTTTTCATCTTCCACTGTTTTATTCTGTCTACTGACACGCCTGCCCCTAATACGCCTTGTCCTGTTTGAAGTTCTTCAGCAGGCTGTTGACATTTTCCCTTGAAATCAGATTCTTATTATACAGTTCCATCATCGCCTTTTCCATCGTGATCATGCCGTCTTTGAAGCTGGTTTCAATAACTGACTGCAACTGGCTGGTCTTGCCTTCCCTGATCAGCGACTGCACCGCCGGGGTGCCGAGCATCACTTCGAACGCCGCCACCCTGCCATGTCCGTCCTTGAGCGGAATAAGCCGCTGGGCAACGATTCCGAGCAGGGTTCCGGACAGCTGCAGCCTTATCTGATTCTGCTGGTGCGCCGGGAACGAGTCAATGATGCGGTCAATACTCTGCGGGGCGTTGTTCGTGTGCAGCGTGGCCATGACCAGATGCCCGGTTTCCGCAGCGGTCAGCGCGGCCGCGATGGTCTCGGTATCGCGCATTTCCCCGACGAGTATCACATCCGGATCCTGGCGCAGGACATACTTCAAAGCGTTGGCAAAACTCAGGGTATCGGCGTGAACTTCGCGCTGTTCAATGACCGCTTTGCGGTTCTGGTGGACGTACTCGATCGGGTCTTCCACTGTAATGATATGACAGCCCTGCCTGGAGTTGATCCGGTCAATCAGGCTGGCCTGGGTGGTGCTTTTGCCGTGCCCGGTCGGGCCGGTGACCAGGATCAGACCGTGTTTTTTATCCGTAAGCGCGACGACTGCCGCCGGAAGCTTCAATTCCTCCGGCGTCGGTATGGTTTTGGGAATAACGCGGATTGCCGTGCCGACGTTGCCGCGCTGGTAAAAGCCGTTTACGCGGAAACGGCACTGATCCGGAGGCGCTTCCTCCGGCGCGTCACTGCGCTTCAAATGCACGGTCAGTGCAAAGTCTATTTCCCGGTTTTCTTCAAAATCAGCCCGCTGTCTTGGCGAAAGAATGCTGAACAGCAGCCGTTTGGTGTCGGCGGAAGTCATGGTGTCTGTGTCCATCGGCACCAGTTCGCCGTCCACCCGTACTGTCGGGCGGCAGCCGGCGCTGATGATCAGGTCGCTGGCGCCGTTGGCCACCGCGGAATGCAGCAGCCGCTTGATATTGATCTTGTCCGTGTCGGATTCCTCCTTGCCGGTAAGATCGCGGAATGTCTCGATCCCGCTTTCCATGCCCTTCGACAGAAGCAGGTATTCATCGGGGTTGGATGCCGCAATGCGGCCGGTCTCCAGCGAGATTTTGCCGGACTTCTGCATTTCGCACAACGCCCGGTCAAAGGTGATCATGCCGTCTTCATGGCCGCGGCGGATCGCGGTTTCCAGGTCTTTAAAATTGCGGTCCGCAATCAGCGAACGGACCACCGGCGTGGCGCGCAGGATTTCCACCGCCGGAATCATGCCGGGCTGATCCTCGCGGGCAACCAGCCGCTGGGCGATAACCCCCTCCAGCGCCAGGGAAAGATCATCGGCCGCCTGCCGCCGCAGATGCTCCGGAAAATGGTTGATGATCCTCTCCAGCGCCTGCACGGTGTCGGCCGTGTGGACAGTGGAAATGACCAGATGCCCGGTCAGCGCGGCGGTCACCGCCGTCTGCATGGTGACCAGGTCGCGCATTTCGCCGATAACGATGACGTTCGGGCTTTCGCGGACGACATTGGTCAGCGCTTCGGAAAAGGAGGTGGTGTCGGCGCCGATTTCGCGCTGGGTGATCAGACTCTTTATATCCTGGTGAATATATTCGATCGGGTCTTCAATGGTGACAATATGCTTTTCATAGTGATGATTGATATGGTTGATCATGGCGGCCATCGTCGTTGACTTGCCGCTGCCGGCGGAACCGGCGATCAGGATAAGCCCGCGGGGAAGATCGGAAAGTTCCCGGATGATTCCCGGCAGCTGGAGTTTTTCGAACGACAAATCGCTGCCGAGCTGCACCGGACGGGCGACCATGCCCGGCAATCCCTGCTGAATCAGAAAGTTGATGCGGAAACGGAATCCCTGCTCCAATGAAAACCCGGTATCGTAACTGCCGCAGGAGTTGAACTTTTCCTCCGCCCCCGGCAGCAATACTTTCCGGCGGAATGCTTCTATTTCCTCCGCGGTCACAGGAACGCCCTCGACCGGCAGGACTTTACCCAGCTGCCGGACATACGGCGGCTTGCCTGCCGAAATAAACAGGTCTGACGCTTCGGACCGTGCGGCGGCATTTAATAATTCGATAATCCGCATGATTGCTTTACCCGTCTCCGAATACTTGCGGTTGAAATATGTCCCTCTAAGTATACAGTAAACCATGTAATCAATAATTCAAACTTAACGCCAATAATCGCAACGGAGTGAAAATGGGAACCAAAGTCACGGTCAGATTCAAAATGATGGAAGGATGTGAAGACCTTAAACCGCAGCGCGCGCACCATGACGATGCCGCGTTTGACCTCAGATCCAGAGTGGATATGGAACTGGTCACCGGACGCAGCCAGCTCGTGGCCACCGGCCTGTTTATCGAACTGCCCGTAGGCTTTGAGGCGCAGGTGAGACCCCGCAGCGGCCTGGCGCTGAAACACGACATCACGCTGACCAATTCCCCGGGAACCATTGACGCCGGGTATCGCGGCGAAGTCGGCATCATCATGTACAACGCCGGAAGCGAACCGTTCCACATCAAACGCGGCGAGCGCATCGCCCAGATGGTGATCTGCGAACTGCCGGAAGTGGACTTCGTCGAGTCCGATGAACTGTCCGAATCCAAACGCGGCACCGGCGGTTTCGGCAGCACCGGCAAACATTGAGCAGGCAGTGACAGCCATGGAGCCTGGCGGCTCCATGATTTTCCGGACAGATGATTCACACATTTTGGACACCCGTTCTGCACAATGTGTTTAGGAAGACTGGTAGGTATTTTCCAGTTTTAAACTTTTCTCGCTTTTCTCGCTTTTCCCGCTTACCGCATTCACGGGAGACAGTCTTATCCATAGGATTCATAGGCCCCATTGGACTCATTCCGGTTTTCCGGCAGCCGGACATTTTGCGTTCTTAATTCAGTAGAAAACGGGATTTTTTGTATTTAAAAGAATTAATATCAGGTTGCGGCATATTGACAAATTATTCCCGGTTACTATATTAGCTTATACTTCAAAATCACCAAACCGGGGGAATATACAAATGGTGACGCAAAAAGGCCTTTATACATTGTCTTCCGCTATTGACAGCAACCTGGTTGCCACAGTAAATGCAGAACTCCCGCAATTATCCGGACTGAGCCTGGCTGAACAGAATTCCGCAAGCTTGTCCGGACAAGTCATATATGGAGACTCCCAGGACACCGGCACTGTAAGCTACCGGGGGCTGGAAACAATTCAAAATCCGGACATCCCGGCGTATGCCGGAAACGCGCCCCTGTCCGGCGACGATAAAGGGTTGATTAAATTTGCCACCTGGAACCAGGACGGCCCGTATAATGATTTATGTCCGATTGATCCCAGTACTAAGAAACGTTCTGCTGTAGGCTGTACGGCAACGGCCGCTGCTCAGGTGCTGTATTTCTGGAAAGCGACCAAATCCATCTCTTTCACCAGCAGTGATGTATATGAATCCAAAGCCGGGAAGGGTGACACTATTAAAATAAAAATTGACCAGGACGCCGTCGCGCAGAAGTTCCCGGATTTTAAGGCGTTGAGCAGCAAGCTGTCGTCAATTAAATATGATTTTTCCGACGCGGAAAAGGCGGCAGTCAGTTTCGGGGTCGGCGTTAAACTGAAAATGTCCTATTCTTCCGCGCTTTCCGGCGCTTATATCAGTTCGTGCGTAAACGCGTTTAAATCCAGTTTCGGCTTTATCAGCGCGGGGTGGCTCTCTGTTCCCATTGAAAAACAGTTCAGCGATGAATATCTCAGCGTAATCATCGATAACGTGCAGAAAGGCCAGCCGGTTGTCACCGGCATCTCAACCGATGGTAAAGACGGCCATGCCGTGATCATTGACGGCTACAGGGCAAGTGACAAGAAATTCCACGTCAACATGGGCTGGGGCGGCTCCAGCGATGACTGGTATTCCATCAAGGCTATCTATGACTCCAACCAGATTGACGACTATCTGATTGATGTATTTCCGACCGGCAAGGCCAATGAAACTTACACGGTGACCAATACCCAGGACTACGGGGTTGGTTCGCTGCGGCGCGCGCTTGAAATGGCGAACAATAAAACCGGCGTTGATACAATTGTATTTGATGCCGCGCTGCAAGGTAAAACCATCACGCTGACTTCCGGCCAGTTACAGATCAAAGAGGGAGTGAATATCCTCGGGCTGGGACAAAAAAATCTCACGATTTCCGGCGGATGGTCAGGCGGCAGCTCCAAAACCGGCAGTGATATTTTCTATGTCGGGGGCGAGGGCTATAAGGGGATCAATGTCACCATTTCCGGTTTAACCCTGACCGGAGCCAAATCCGATCAGGGCGGCGCGATTTACAATGACGCCACACTTGCGCTGCAGAATATATGTATTACCAACAGCTTATCCTCCGATTACGGCGGCGCTTTGTGCAATCAGGGAACATTGACCGCCAGCGGGCTGACGATTTCCGGAAATAAAGCGGTCAACGGCGGCGGCATTGCAAATGCCGGCACTTTCACGCTCGCCGATTCCAGAATCAGCGGTAATACAGCCACTAACAACGGCGGCGGCATTTATAACTTGGACGGCGGAACGTTCAAAAGTATCAACTGCACGATTGCGGATAATACCGCAAAATCGTATGGCGGCGGCATTTACAATGATGCCGGCATGACATTGACGAACTCGATTGTCAGCGGCAACAAAAGCCTGATAGACAAGGATGTTTCCGGCCAGGTGGCAGTTGCCAGCAAGAATAACCTTGTCAGTGACGGCGGCACATCCAAACTGATCAATAATGTGAACGGCAACAAAGTCGGCACTTCTTCAAAACTGCTGGATCCGGGTTTTGTAAAATCGCAGGATGCGGCGGCCGGCAGCGATGACGCCGGTTACGAGCTTCTCGCAACGTCAGTTGCGGTTAACGCCGGCGATAATTCCGCGCCGGCAGGAGACCTTGACCTCGCCGGAAACAGCCGTCTTAACGGAAACGTCGACATCGGGGCGTATGAGTTTCAGGGCAACGACAATGTGGATCCGTCAGCTCCAGCCGGGCTTGCCGCGACTGTCACCGGGCAGTCGGTGGCTTTTGACTGGAATGACGCCAGTGACGGGTTCGGCACTGTAAGCGGGTATGAGATGGAGGTTGACCAGCAGAAAGATTTTAAAAGTCCCGAGTATTATATGTCCTTTGCCGACAGCAGCGGCCTGATCGCGGATATTCCCGGCGGCAGCTATTTCTGGCGGGTCAGAGCTGAAGATTCTGCCGGCAACTTCAGCAGCTGGAGCAGCGTTTCAACATTTGCGTCAACTCCGGCGGACACCGCCGGCAACACGCTTAAAACCGCGCTGAATATTGACGACGGCGTTGATGACTGGACCGGACTAAGCGACGCCTGCGATATCTACAAACTGACTATGGCTCATAACGGGCTGCTGAACTTGAATCTGACCGGACTGGAAGACAACCTCAACCTCTATCTCCTCGACGGCAGGGGCAATGTGATTAACTCTTCCGCCAACAATGGTGTTCTGGATGAAGCTGTCAGCAATAAGGTGCTGCAGGCCGGGGAATATTATGTCAAGGTACAGGCTGCCGGAAACTCAGTAAGCTCATATTACGATTTGACGCATGTAGTTAATTACTTCCCGGACGACACCGCGGGCAACTCTTTCGCCGCCGCCGGGAGTATACCCGCCACGGGAACTTTCAACGAATGGGTTGGATTCGGCGACAAGTACGACTATTACAAACTGACGCTGACCAGTGCCGGAAATCTCACCCTCGGCCTGACCGGATTGAGCGGAAATGCCGATCTGGCGCTGTTTAACGCCGCCGGCGGCGCGCTGAAAAGTTCCGCAAAAACCGGAACGTCCGATGAAGCGATCAGCAATGTGATGCTGCAGGCCGGAACTTATTACGTTAGAATCGCGGCCGGAGCCGGCGTAAACGATGCGGCTTATACGCTTACCAGCACGACCGGCTATTTTGACGGCGATACTAAAGATCATGCGGGGAACTCGATTGCGGCGGCCAAATTGATTGACAGTCCGGCGCAGACCGGCTGGGTGGGACTCGGCGACAAAGACGACTATTACAGATTCGATCTGGCGACATCGGCACAGGCAACGCTGCGGCTGCATGATACCACCGGCGGCAATGCCGACCTGTTATTGTATAACGCTAAGGGCGTCCTGCTGAAGGGCTCGGTAAAGCCGGGGGCGCTTGAAGATATGCTGACCAGTTCTCTCGCCGCCGGGACCTATTACGCCAGAGTCTATGCCGTGTCCGGCAATATTGACTATACGCTGGACTTCAGTAAAAAAGATATTGTCTCCGGGAGGCTGGCGAGCTGATATTGGCAATGTTGCCTGCCGGCATTGGGAAAGTATATTAAAGCCGGTCTGACGACCGGCGCTCCCGGGTGATTTTTACCAGTTCCACTGTTTTTCGATCAGTTCGCGTGCGATCTTGATTGCCCGGCCTGGCCGGGTGCGGTCGCCGTTGAGAGAATAAATATCGCGGTGAATTATTTCCAGCTGACAGCCTCTGGCGGCTTCCAGCGTCTCCGCGATGTGGGCGGCATACGCTTCGGGAGCAAAATCTCCGACACCAATATAATTCGGCGACGGTTTTCTGGAATAAATCACTCTGGAGCCGCGCAGGGCGTTGCCCATAAACTGCTGGTTGCACCAGGCGGAGACGGACACTTTCCGCAGATTCGGCATATCCCTGATGCAGCTTTCCCATATTTCATGCACTGGTTCGCAGCAGCCGTAGTAAACCATGCCGAATTCTTTCGCCAGGTCATGATATGAGGGATAGATATAATCCCTGAACATTTCCGGCGACAGCCCGACCGACTCCTGGCTGTTCATGTTTGCCCACAGGTCACTGCATCTGACTTTTCCGGTGAAACCGGCGGACGGAAGTTCTTTGGTAAAACCGTAACTGCCTGCACCGGCATAATTATTACCGTTATTCAGCGTCAGCAGTCCTTCGCGCTCCATCCAGCGCGAAAAATCCAGCAGGCTGTCACGGATCATATTTAGCAGCCGCACCATTTCTTCAGGAGAATCCATCAGCGACATGAACATATTTTCCATGCCCATCAGCATGATGACCCGGCCGGTAATGCCGAAAACCCATTCCATGGACTTGTTTTTTATATTCACCGGCAGAATATCGCCGATCAGTGATTCGATGAATGCCTTTTTCGCGAAAGTGCTGTCCCTGTCCACGCTGAACACCGATGGCCGGAGCTTTTCAATATCGCGCCGCAAATCGGTGATATCGTATTCAAACTGGTAGCCGACGTTCCGGCCTTCAGAATCCTCCGCCCGGTGCAGTTTCACTTCGAGATCGAACATGCGGAAATCAATCTGCCATGGCACGGTATAATCATCCGGCATGACTTTATCGTCATCAATCAGTTCATGATTGACGATCCTGGCCTGAAATTCGGCTTCAATTTCCCGCGCTATGGCGCTGGTGCATTTCAATGGGGGAAGAATATCCTTGCTGAAAGTACCGAGTTCCATCACCAGCACCGGACGGACGGCTTGCAGCGCGTTATGTTCATACCACAGTTTACGGCGTTCCGCCATTACCGGCAGACTGGCATATTCCTGGCATTGTTTCGCCAGTTCGCGCAGGTAAACCCGTTCTTCCGGAGTCACTGACAAATTGCTCATGGTATTATCCTTTGTATTGAAAATTAATTATTCGTGATTATATTGCTATTATTATACACGCAGGAAAAAAGCCTGCAAGACTTAAAAAATGATATTAATTTAGTATTTGTGATATGCTTAAACATAATAGCGGAACCGTTTTTGAAATCGAGAATCAGCTGCCGGAACTGCCGGCATTGCGGCTGATCTATGTCAGTACGATCTACGATGCGACTTATTACTTCACCAGCAACGGCCGCCTTGAAAAAGGGGTCTGTGCGTTTCAATACACGCTTTCCGGAACCGGCAGATTTTGTGACGGTCAAACTACCTTTGACCTGCCGCCCGGTACAGGGTTTCTGTTTAACCATAATGATCCTTCCTACTCTTATTACTATCCGGAGAATACGACCGAACCGTGGCGGGTGCTGTGGTGTTCTTTTGCTTCGGCGACCGGCGCTGATATAGTTTCCGCGATCAACCGGCAGTGGGGATATGTTTTTGCGCTGAAGCCGTCATCGGGAATTATCAGCCGGATGCAGGCCTACTGTAAATCAGGGCTCCTGTCCGGTGTAATGAGTTCCGCGGAATCATGTTCGCTGGTCATGGAACTCCTGTCCGCGCTGGTATGGAGCAAAGAAAAAGCCGCCTCCGGCAAGGAAAGAAATCTGATTTCCGACCGGGCGCGCGCGGTTATCAGCGAAAACTCCCGCCGGCTGCTGACCGTGGAACAGATCGCTAAGATGCTGGACGTTTCGCGCGAACACCTGGGGCGCAAGTTCCGGCAGGAGACCGGCGGCAGCCCGTACCAGTATATTCTCGGGAACCGGATCGAGCGCGCCAAACTTCAGTTAATGAGTTCCGCCACTCCAGTAAAACTGCTGGCTGATGAGCTGGGATTTTCCAGCGCCGCCCAGTTTAACAATGTATTCAAACGGTTGACCGGAGTAACTCCCAACGCCTACCGCCGTATGCATTTCCGGAAGAAATATAATTAAGATTTCTTTATGAAGGCTATTGACAGAATTAATTTTTAATGTTATAATGTTAATATAGCAAGACAAAAACATTAACATTATATTTTTGATTATGAATGTCTCCCAGGAAAAAATATATAATTATTTGCTGGATAACATAGCCGACGGCAAGTTCGGCGAGAATGCGCGTATTCCCACCGAAAGCGAATTGAGTAAAAGCTTCGGCACCAACCGGATGAACGCGCATTTCGCAATCAAGGAACTGGAGCGGTTCGGGATATTGCGCCGGAATAAAAAACAGGGGACATTTGTCAGCCGTGTTCCGCGTCCGTACTCCTTCGGCGAACTGAAAAGCGTTACTACAAGACGGGTCTGCGTACTGAACCACTGTCCGCCGCTGTTCAGGCATATTCACTGGAATGACCGGATCATGTCGGCGCTGGAAAGTGTTTTGAAGGCGGAATCGATTGAAATGATTTACCGGGATATTTCCGGCATAAATGAACTGAAGGAATATCGCCAGTTGCTGAAAGAACTGGTTTGCGAGGGGTGCAACGCCTTGCTGATCGTTTCAGATCATGACGTGGAAAGCGTGATTTCCCAGCATCCGGAAATATTTTTTGAATTTCATAATAATGTTTTTATTTTTGACCGCGGTATCTCCAACTGGCAGGACTGGCCGTATAATGTGGTATCGGTAAATGTTTTCGGTGACGGTGTCATGGTCGCTGATTATCTATTGTCCAAAGGTTACGGGAATGTGTTTTTCTGCCGGAAAACCGGATTCGAAAGTTTCTGGCTGCGCGAACGGCAGCGCGGTCTTGACTTCGGCTTTAAGCGCGGTTCCGGCGGTAAATCCAAATTAAATGTTCTGGAATTTACGCAAGGCGATGAAAGTTTAATAAAGATTATCAAACAAAAGGCAAAGCACGGTACTGTGGTTTTGATCGCTCCGAATGACGAGGTTGCCGCGTTTATAATCGATATTGCCGCCAGTCATTCGTTAACTGCCGGGAAGGATTTTATGCTGATCTCGTTTGACGATAATTCGAAATACCGGGAATACAATCTGACTACCGTATCGCCTGCGCTGGAAAAAATCGGCAGACGGCTGGGCGAGATGATTAAAAAAAATATCAATAATGAAAATTCCGGCGAAACGGTGTGCATCAAGATCGATTCGGAATTAATCATCAGGGAAACTTGTTAGCCCCGGAATGCGTGAAGATAATTAATTGATAACGAATATAGAAAACGGCAAAAAGGAGAATATGAGAATGAAGAACACCAGTCGACAAAAAATGTCGCAGCAACGAATTTTTACACTCATTGAACTCCTCGTGGTGATCGCGATCATCGCGATTCTGGCCAGCATGCTGCTGCCGGCGCTGAATAAAGCAAGGGTCAAGGCCAGGCAGATTGCCTGCGTGAATAACACCAAACAAATAAATCTGGCGTTGAACAACTATTCTTCGGATTTCGCGGAACGCTATCCGTCGCCGTCGCAGGCATGGAGCCCGACCAGGGGCTGGACAATGCTGCTGATCAGTGGCAACTATATGAAAGCTAAAGTTTTCCTGTTTTTTTGAACCTATCTACCGAACCTGAGTCTGACATTCGACTATGATTCGCCATTTTTCTGCCGTTGAGATGGAATTACGAAAAAAAAGTCGATTTTCTTC
>CAIMFA010000967.1 GCA_903840185.1 uncultured Lentisphaeria bacterium
CGGGACGGTTGCGGGATTATAACTTTAGAACATCAGAACTTTAGAAAAAGACTTGAAAAACTGGTGGGATGTGTGTAATTTAGCAGATGTCTTTTTTATTTTATATATTTATTATATATTCGGTGTTATAGAAAATGGACTTAAAAATTAAAGATGTTGCTGAACTTCTGCAGGTAGACGAGAAGACGATTACCAAGTGGATAGATGAAGGCAAGATCCCCTGTTACAAGATCAATTACCAGTATCGTTTCAACCGTGAAGAGCTGAACGAGTGGATACTTACCAATAAAGTGGATGCGTCGCCGGCGGTTATGGAAGCGCAGTCGCCGGATTCTCCGGTTGATATAATCGAATGTCTGGACCGCGGCGGGATCTATTACAAGGTTCCCGGCGATACGGTTGAAATGGTCATCCGGAATTCGATGAGTGCCGTCACGCTGCCGCCGAGAATGGACCGTGACCTGATCATATTCCACCTGTTGAAACGTGAAGCCATGATGCCGACGGCGGTGGGTGAAGGGATTGCCATTCCGCACCCGCGCGTGCCGATTCTTTCCGATATCAACAATGAGAGTATCTCCATCTGTTTCCTGGAGCATCCTGTGGATTTCAAAGCGCTGGACAAAATTCCTGTCAGCGTGATGTTCATTGTCTTGAGCGCAAATCAATGCCGCCATCTGGAGATGCTGTTCAAAATATCGAATCTGTGCCGTCAGCCGGAGTTTCTGGCGATGCTGAAACAGCAGGCTCCCAAAGAAAAAATTCTTGAATACATTCTTGAGATTCAAAAGAAAAATTGGGGCCGCTGATCCGGATTTTTTATCATGAACCTCTTTTTCATTGGAATCGCGATATACCTGCTGACAGCAGTATTGTCCATGATGGTGAAGGAAAGCCGTAAAGGCCTGGTGACCGCATGCGGAACCCTGCCGGGCGGCATCGCAGTTTTAATCCCCTGTATCAAAAGTCTGCTGACCGGCGAAGCTTATCCGCTTTCCTTTATGGCCAATTATCCCATCGGCCAGGTTCGTCTGCTGCTTGATCCGTTCGCCGCGTTTTTCGTCATGGTGATCGCCGCCGGGTCTATTTTCTGCTCCATCTACGGCAGCGGCTACATGAAGCAGTACCACGGGAAAGGTAAAGCCGTCTCCGCTCATTTCTTCTTCCTGATATGCCTGTTTGTGGCGATGCTGCTGCTGCCGGTGATCAGGAACGCGATCGTTTTCCTGATAGTCTGGGAAATCATGTCGCTGTCCTCGTTTTTCCTCGTTATTTTTGAGAGTGAAAAGAAGGAAGTGTTTGACGCGGGAATTTTCTATCTGATCATGATGCATGTCAGCGTAATTCTGCTGACGGCCGGTTTTCTGGTGCTTATCCGTATTGCCGGCAGCGCGGATTTCGCGGATATTCAAAACGTCTTTCAGAGCGGGGCGTACCGCACGGTCTCTGATACAGCCTTCATTCTGCTGGCCGCCGGGTTCGGCATCAAAGCCGGTTTCCTGCCGCTGCACAGCTGGCTGCCGGAAGCGCATCCGGCGGCTCCGAGCCATGTCTCCGGACTGATGTCCGGGGTGATGATCAAGCTGGGTATCTTCGGCATTATGCTGATAATCATGGTGCTTGGCGTTCCGTCATTATGGGTGTGCTATTCGTTCACGGCGCTGGCGGTGCTGTCCGCGCTGGCCGGGATTTTCTGTGCGTCGGCGCAGGACGATATCAAGCGCGCGCTGGCTTACAGCAGCGTGGAGAATATCGGTATTATCGGCATCGGCATCGGCGTGGCGATGCTGGGGATGGCTTATAAAAGCCCGGTGACGGCGATGATGGGATTTTCCGGGGCGCTGATTCATCTGCTCAACCATTCCCTGTTCAAAGGACTGCTGTTTTACGGTGCGGGTGCCGTTTATATGCAAACCCATACCCGCAATTTGAACTTTCTCGGCGGGCTGTTCAAGCAGATGCCTAAGACCGGAACGGCGTTTCTGCTGGGCAGTCTGGCGATATGCGGACTGCCGCCTTTTAACGGCTTTATCGGCAAATTCATCATCTATTATTCAATGCTGAACTGCAAAGGCATCAATGGCGAATCACTGCTGATCGCGGCGATCTCAAGCTTTGCGCTGCTGGCATTTGTCGGCGCGGTGTCGGTACTCTGTTTCACCCGGCTGTTCAGCACGGTTTTCATGGGCGCGGCGCGCGACAAACATATTGAGAGCGCGGTCGAGGTGCCGGTTGCAATGACATTGCCCATGCTGGTGATGGCGGCACTTTGTGTGGCCGGAGGCGTTCTGCCGCTGTTTCTGCTGCGTATCGCGGAGTTTCCGGCGGCGATAATCACCGGCGGCAAAAACGTTCCCGGCATTACTGCCGAGTTCCACGATCCGCTGTTCGTCATTTCAATGATCTCGGCCGGCCTGATACTGCTGACTGCCCTGCTGTTCGCGCTGCGGGTTAAATTGCTCCGCCGACAGCCGGCGGCGGTCTCCGGCACCTGGGGCTGCGGCTATGATAATCCGACCAGCCGCATACAATATACCGGAGCCTCGTTTTCCATGCCGTTCATTGATGTAATCAAACCGGTGATGCAGCGGGAGGAGACCGCAGCCGGGGTTAAAGGGCTTTTTCCGCTGAACGCGATTTTCAGTTTCAGAATTAAAGATGTCTTTGAGACAGTAATCATCCGGCCGCTGGGGCAGGGAACCGTGTTTCTGCTGACCAGGCTCTCCTGGATTCAGGACGGCAACATGCAGCATTACCTGTTTTACGGCATTGTGTTTCTGATTCTGTCATTAATATGGGTAATCTTCGGGTGAAAATATGAAAATCATCATCAGTGTTTTAATGATAATCTTTTTTCCGTTCCTGATCTCAGGGACGATCCGCCGGGTGAAGTCGGTATGGGGAGGCCGTAAAGGCCCTTCGCTGATTCAGCCGTTCTTTGATTTCAGCCGGCTGATGAAAAAATCGGAAGTTATCAGCCGGACGGTTTCGCCGGTCTTCATGATTGCGCCTTCGGCATCGCTGGCCGCCACCATCTGCGCGGCAGCACTGGTGCCGATGGCGGGCAAAAGCGCCATCCTGAGCTTTAACGGTGATTTCATCATGTTCTGTTATCTGCTGGCGTTCGGCAAATTCATGCTGGTGGTCAGCGCCATGGATACCGGCAGCAGTTTTGAAGGCATGGGCAGCAGCCGTGAAGTAACGTTTTCCGCGCTGGCGGAACCGGGTTTTTTCATTATCATGGGCTCCTTCGCCTGGATTTCCGGCTGCAAATCGTTTGAATCCATCTTTCAAGGCATCTACAATTCCGGCCCCGCCTCCGGGCTGCTGATTCTGCTTTCCATTATCGGGCTGTTTATAATGCTGCTGACGGAAGGCGGACGGCTGCCGGTGGACGACCCGGAAACCCACCTGGAACTGACGATGATCCATGAAGTCATGGTGCTCGACAATTCCGGCCCCGACCTCGGATTCATCATGTACGGCGCCGCATTGAAGGTTTTCCTGATCGCGTCGCTGATTGCGTCGCTGGTCACTCCGGCCGGCATCGGTTTTGTGCCGGGCCTGATCATCTTCGGCGTGTTTGTCGGGGTGGAAGCCGTTTTCATCGGATTCCTGGAATCAGTCATGGCCAGGATGCGCATGACTCACATACCGCAATTCGTGTTTATGATTACGGCGCTGGCCATAATCATCTTTTTCATAGTAATGATGGAGCTGGGTAAAGCATTATGATCACACCGATAAATTTTGAGAATTCGATCATCATCCTGTTTGCGGTGACCATGTTTTATGTTGCCATGAGCAGCCGGATGGAAGCCTATGTCAAGATGCTGGCGGCGCAGGGCGCGCTGCTGTTTGCGGTCTCGCTGCACAGCATTTCCCCGTCCGATTATATTACTTTCTCCTTTATTATTTTTGAGACGCTGGTGCTGAAAACCATCGTGATACCGCTTTACCTGATGAAGATTATCCGCCAGAACGAGATCCAGCGGGAGGCCAAACCGTCCATCCCGAATCTCTATTCGCTGATGATCGTCAGCGCCATTACAGCGGTCGGCTTTGTGTTCGCCTACTGGCTGGCCGGAACTCACCAGCCGGTCAATCCGCTGTTTTTCGGCGGCGCGATTTCCGTGATCCTGTCCGCGCTGTTCATTATCATGACCAGAAAGAAACTGATAACTCACATCATCGCTTTCATCTTCCTGGAAAACGGGATTTTCCTGTTATCGCTTTCGGTCGCGCAGGAAATGCCGTTTATCGTAAACCTCGGCGTAATGCTGGATATTTTTGCCTGGGTGCTGCTGGCCGGAATCTTCGTGAAGATGATTCAATCCTCGTTTACCGGACAGAATATCGATGCACTGAAAGGACTGAGAGATTAACATGACATCCTGGGTGATACCTTTTCTGCTGATTGCTCCGTTAGCGCTGGCGCTGACGATTATGAGTATTAAGCCGATGCGCCGTCTGCATATCTATATTACGCTGCTCTATTCGGTGCTGCATCTGGCCGCCTCGATATACCTGATGAATTTTCACGAAAACTTCTCTCTCTATTTCAAAGTGGATGATTTAAACCCCGTTTTTCTGCTGGTGCTGTCTGTCGTGTTTATCGCGGTCTCCGTTTACAGCATCAGTTTCTTTGCGCACAATGATGAGAAAAATCATGTTGAACGCAGCTGGAAATACCATGTTTTCCTGCTGCTGTTTGTGGCTTCGCTGGACGGCATTCTGCTCAGCTCCCATATCGGGATGCTGTGGGTATTTCTGGAAGCGTCAACGCTGTTCAGCGCCATGCTGGTTTATTACTATACCGGGAAAAGCGCGCTGGAGGCCACCTGGAAATACATCTTCATCTGTTCTATCGGCATCTCATTCGCCTTCATCGGCATAATTCTGCTTTCGATCGGGTGCATCGGCGGCAGCGGCGGCGAAATCGAGTTGTTCTGGGGTTCACTTAATCACAATGCTAAACTCATAAATCCGTTCTGGCTGAAAATGGCATTCCCGTTTCTGCTGCTCGGATTCGGCACCAAGAAGGGGCTGGCGCCGATGCAGAACTGGCTGCCGGACGCCTATGCCGAGTCGCCCGCTCCCGCGGCCGCGATAATTTCCGCGACCCTGGTGAATGCCGCCTTTCTCGGAGTCCTGCGGGTGCATAAGGTCATGCTCATGGCCGGCCTGGGTTTTTATTCCACCACGCTGCTGATTATTATGGGTTTTATGTCGCTGCTGATTCCGGCGGTGTATATATTGCAGTCCAGAAACTATAAACGCATGCTGGCCTATTCTTCGGTCGAGCATATGGGAATTGTCGCCATCGGCACCAGTATCGGCGGAGCCGGTCTTTTTGCCGCGCTGCTGCACATGATCGGTCATTCGCTGGTCAAATCGGCGTTCTTCCTCAATTCCGGCAACATCTTCTGCCTGTTCCGCAGCAAAAAAATTAAGGAGGTGACCGGACTGCTGAAAGTCTCTCCGGCCAATGCCTGGCTGTGGGTGGCGTCATTTGTCGGCATCTGCGCGTTTCCGCCGTTCGTCACTTTTATCAGCGAACTGCTGATTATCAAGGAGCTGCTGGGAAAGAGCATTATCCTGACGATACTTTTCTGTGTCTTGCTGACCGCGATTATTTACGGGATCGCCAGAAATGTCATCAGCATGATTTCCGGAGACCCGCAGCATGCGGAGTCCCGCCAGGATGCCGGGCTTCCGGCAACCGGTTATATCCCGCAAATCGTACTGATGGGCATGGCGGTCTGGCTGGGGCTGTATATCCCGTCGTTTCTGCTCGACCTGCTGAACAATGCCGTAAAGTTTATGGGGGAATAAAATATGAGCTGGGCAGTTACAGGCAATAATCAGACCATTGAACTGGCGTCAATTCCGGTTAAAACCCCCGCTGAATTGTGCACGGAGTTTATCGAACAGTGCCGGCGCGGCGCCCGCCCGGTCGCGTTTTTCGGGCATAAACTGAGTTCCGGAGTACGGCTCTTTGTAATTCTGGCCAATGACCCGCGTTCGGAGCTGATGGCTTCTTCCGCGACATTTGCCGAAGGCGAAAAATCATATCCGTCAATCACCGGTGAAATCCCGGCTTTTCATCTTTTCGAGCGTGAATTTTACGAGGAGACCGGTATCAGGCCGGAAGGCCATCCGTGGCTCAAGCCGGTTCGTTTCAGCCATAACCGGGCGGACCGGTCCGCCAAAATGGCTGATTATCCATTTTTCAAAGTCGAGGGAGAATCCGTTCATGAAGTCGGCGTCGGGCCGGTCCATGCCGGGGTCATTGAACCCGGTCATTTCCGTTTCATGTGCAGCGGGGAGAAAGTGCATCATCTGGAGATACATCTGGGGTATCAGCACCGCGGCATTGAACCGGCAATGGCGGACGGCAGCATCTGGAAAAAATCCAAGCTGGTTGAATCCATTGCCGGCGACAGCGCCATTGCCAATTCACTGGCATATTCATCGCTGCTGGAAAGCACCGCCGGGATAGAAGTTTCCGCCCGCGCCACCGCCATCCGGACGCTGGCGCTGGAACTGGAAAGAGTGGCGCTGCACATGAGTTCAATGAGCGGGCTCTGCGGCGATGTCGGCGACCTGACCGGCAGCACTTTTTTCGGCGCCACCCGTACTTATGTCATCAATTCTCTGCTGGATATCTGCGGCAGCCGTTTCGGCTACAGCCTGATCCGTCCCGGCGGGGTCAATTTCAACATTGACGCCGAGTTGTCGGCTAAACTGCTGAAGACGCTGGAAATGGTCAGGGAGAGAGTCTTTCTCATCGGCGAGAGAACGTTCAACATGCCGGGGGTGCTAAGCCGTTTTCAGCATACCGGGATCGTTGACGGCAAAACCGCCGAACAGATCAATATGGTGGGCATCACCGCCAGGGCCTCCGGCCTGAAGCGCGATATCCGCGCCGACCATCCGTTCGGTTTCTACCGCCTTTATCCCGCCTACAAGCTCACGCTGGACTCGGGGGATGTGTTCGCCCGCGCCTATATGCGCTACCTTGAATCCAAACGTTCGCTGGGCTACATGATCGATCTGCTGAGCGGCCTGCCGCCGGGCGGTCAGCTGCTGGCGGAGCGCGGCAGCCTGAAACCGGACAGCATGACCGTATCCATGGTTGAAGGCCCCCGCGGCGAACTGGTGCATGTCATGATTACCGGGGCAAACGGCGAGGCTGTCCGGTACAAGTTCAAAGATCCTTCTTTCAACAACTGGTTCGGCCTGGCGCTGGCGGTCAGGGGCGAAGGTGTCAGCGATTTCCCGATCTGCAACAAGAGCTTTGATCTTTCATACTGCGGTTATGACCTTTAAGGAGATATTGAAATGTTCGATGCCATAAAAGTTAGAATTAAACAGGGGAAGCAATATATCTCCGATGTTAAAAGGGCTGAAATCAATCCCAAATTCAGGGGATTTCCGAAGCTCGATGATAAAACCTGCACCCGCTGTGACAACTGCGCCGGAGTGTGTCCGTCCGGGGCGGTCACCGTTAACACGCTTAAAATAGATATGGGCAAATGCACCTTCTGCGGCGATTGTCAGCGCGCATGTCCGAACCAGTCTATTCAGTTTACCAATTTCCACAAATTGTCGGCGGACAGGCGTGAGGCCTTGATCGTCAATGAAAATACCGACCCGAACCAGTATACGGTTGACGCGGTGCAGTCCAGACATGAGATCAAACGGCTGTTCGGGCGCTCGCTGAAACTGCGTTCCGTCTCCGCCGGCGGCTGCAACGGCTGTGAACTTGAACTCAACGCCTGTTCCAACGTGAACTTCGACATGACCCGTTTCGGGATTGAGATCGTGGCTTCGCCGCGCCATGCCGACGGCATCGTGATTACCGGTCCGGTTTCGGAAAATATGGCCTATGCGCTGGAAGACACGCTGCTGGCCGTGCCCAGTCCGAGGATCATTATTGCCATGGGCACCTGCGCCATCAGCGGCGGGGTTTTTCAAAACTCGCCGGCGCTCAACCGGAAGTTTTTCGACAAATACAAGATTGATTTGTATGTGCCCGGCTGTCCGGTGCATCCGCTGACGTTCGTCAACGGCATTCTCCGCTTCCTCGGCAGATAGAAGATTTTATGGGGCCGATGGGACTTATGGGACTTATGGGTTTTCGCTCTTAAACATTTTGGACACCAGTCCACCTCATTTTGGACACCAGTCCACCTCATTTTGGACACCCGTCCGCCTTCCCGCATTCGCGGGATACACCTGTCCTGTACCGCGTTTTCATGGGATCTATGGGCGTCTTGGATTTTCCCTAGTCCGTTTTGTCCGTTGCGTCCGTTTCTTCCCCCCATTTTGGACACCAGTCCACCTTCCCGCATTCGCGGGAGACACCACTCCTGCATTCTGTTCTCGCTTTTCTCGCTTTTCTCGCTTTTCTCGCTTGTCTATCCCGCATTTGCGGGACCCGCAAGCGGGGCACTCCCGCGCAGCGGGCTTTATATATAGTTTTCAAACAACTTTCCGGTGCAGCGTTCCCGCTCTGCGGGAACTTCCGGAACCAGCCGTCCGTCCCGGACGGCGCTACAACATACCATCCAGCATTTGCGGGAAACATTTTTGTCCATAGGCCCCATAGGCCCCATTCCGGGTTCCCGGTAACTGCATTATGGACAATATGGACGACATGGACTATATGGACTGAAAACTGCCCGCTACCCTTTTTCCGCTTTCAACTTTTCTAGCTTGTCTAGCTTGTCTATCCCGCATTTGCGGGACCCGCAAGCGGGGCAGAACTTGACCCCTGCAAGCAGGACGCTTGCGTTACTTTTTCAGTCTTCTGGCACACATTCACGACTTCACATCTTCACATCTTCACATCTTCACGCCCGCTTCGCGGGCTCCCCTCACACTGCCATTGCGAAATAATCCGCTCTGTCTTTCGCGGCCTTGATCATGTCGGCGGCATACTTGCCTTTTAACGTCCTGGGGGCGGCGTCTGTATACGGGATCTGCGGACGGCCTTCAGCCGCCGCCTTTTCATTGTATTTGCGTCTTTCCATTTCGGTGAAAGTAATCAGCATCATGTCTTCAAATTCTTCGGTTTCCTTTTTGGAAAAGCCGTCGCCGGCGTCGGCGGGACACATCGCCATGTATTCGGCCAATGCCTGCTGTCCGGCGAGCTCCGAAAAATCTAGATCAGGAGCCGGGGGAGTTTTTACCACAGCAGGCACGGAGGAGGATTTTATTGCTTCGGGAACGGCAGCCGGGGAAATCTCAACTACGGTCTTTTTTTCTTTCGTCTCCGGCAGAATGCCTTTGCGTCTATCGCTGCGCTCCAGCCAGTACTGGATGGCTTTGAGATTGGGAATCGCGTCTTTGACGGTGGTGCGGGTCCGGCCTTCATGGTCGGTCACGTGGATGGTGATGGTATAATTGCCCAGCGCCAGTTCCAGCAGACGGTTTTCCACCCGGCTGTCAATGACGTCGCGTCCGACGTCAATCGCCTCGGCAAACCTTGAATGCTGCTGTTTGTAGTTGTAGAACGATGAACGCGAGATGCCC
>CAIMFA010000968.1 GCA_903840185.1 uncultured Lentisphaeria bacterium
GCTGCTGGTGGAGTCACTTGAAGACTTCATAAAGTGCAGATCGTCGGAGGAGGTAGCTGCAGCGGCCGTTGCCAGCGCCAAGAATGCATTTGTAATTATTGACGGGACATCGCGCAAAATTCCGGTGCATAAGTTGATTCCAGGACAGCTTATTGATGTTAAGCAGGGTATGATCGTTCCTGTAGACGGCGTGATTATACACGGAGATGGACAGATTAATGAAGCTGCCATATCCGGTGAAAACTCGTTTAATCCTAAATCAAGCGGCGACAGGGTGTATGCCGGCACACTGCTGGAAAGCGGGTCACTGATTGTCAAAGCTGTTTCCGTTGGACACGACACCGCTATCGGCAATATCGCGAAATTGATTGAAGGATCGGCAGACAGCAATGCAGAGAAAGGCATTCAGAAAGCTGTTGACAGATATTCGGTTTATTTGACGATTATTGTAATTGCATTCTCGATCGTTGCGTTTTTTGTTTCATTTGCGGTCTTAAGAATGGAACTGTTTGAATCCATCGAACGCAGTGTTGCAATTCTGTTTGTCGCCTGCCCCTGTGCGCTGATTCTCAGTACTCCAACTGCCATTCACGCGGGAATCTGGATTGCCGCCCGTAATGGTATTCTGTTCAAAGACGGCGGCGTTATGGAATATTTCGCCAAAACTACCGCGCTGCTGGTTGATAAAACAGGCACCCTCACCCATGCCAGTCCGGTAGTTTCCGAAGTCAAAACATTTGGTGATACAGAATTGCATGATATTCTGTACGTGGCGGCGAGCGTCGAACGCAATTCTTTCCATCCTCTGGCGCTTGCAGTCTGTGAGTATGCATTGCAGCACAATATTCAATTCGGGGATGTACAGAAATACATTGAGCTTGAAGGCGGCGGAGCTTGTGCCGTTATTAATGGCAAAAAATATAAAGTCGGGGCCAGATGGCTGATGGATGACGGCAGAGAGGTTACTCCGGAGATAAACAACTGGATACAGGAGGCGGCAAAACAAGGGCTGGTCACGGCATTGGTGGCGGATGAAGTAAAAATTCTTGGAGCATTTACCTTCACTGACAGGCTGAGAGAGGAAGCGCCGGACGTGATTAAAAAGCTTCGCGCACTGGGTATGAGTAAAATCATTATGATCACCGGAGACAATTCCGCGGCGGCTGAGCGCATTGCCGGCTTGCTGAACCTGGATGACTATTTTGCGGAATGCATGCCGGAGATGAAACTGCAAAAACTGCATGAGCTTAAAAAAACCGAGAAATATGTCGCTATGATTGGCGACGGGATCAATGACGCGCCGGTGCTGGCTGCGGCGGATGTCGGGATTGCGATTGCAGGAACCGGCGCTGATGCAGCGATTGCCGCCGCCGATATTGCGCTGACCGGCGAGGGGCTGGATGAACTTTCCAAATCTTACAGCATCAGCAAACGCGTATTTCTCGCAATACGGATTAATCTGTTCTTTTCTCTGCTGGCAAGCCTGGCAATGATGTTTCTGGTAA
>CAIMFA010000969.1 GCA_903840185.1 uncultured Lentisphaeria bacterium
GAACAGCCTAAAACCTAAAACTTAAAACCTAAAACCTAAAACTTAAAACATAGAAGTCTAAAAAAATAACACGGGGAAAACTCATATGAAAAGCGTCAGCGCAAAACAACTTGCGGAATTAGTCGGCGGAAAACTGCTTGGCGATGAAACAAAAACGGTTTCCGGGGTTTCATCCCTGAAGGACGCCACAGCAGATCAGGTTTCTTTCGTCGGCAACAAAAAATACCAGAGCCAGCTGGAGACCACGAAAGCCCAGGTGGTGCTGGTTTGCGAAGAACTCGAAAACGAACCGCTTAACGGCAGAACCTTCATCGTATGCGAATGCGTTGACCTGGCGTTTTCCAAAGTGATCATGGTTTTTGCGCCGCCGGCCCCGGTATATCCAGCCGGAATTCATCCGTCCGCCGTCGTTTCCAGTTCCGCCGTCATCGGCGGGAATGTCCACATCGGCCCCTGCGCCGTCATTTGTGACCAGGTCGTCATCGGCGACAACACCGTTATCGGCGCCGGTACTTATGTTGGACACGAGTCGAAGATCGGAACCGGCTGCTTTATCAGTCCGAATGTTACTATCATGTACCGCTGCTTTATCGGCAACCGCGTCATCCTGCACCCCGGCGTAGTCGTCGGCGGTGACGGTTTCGGCTTCGTGCCGGGCCCCAGGGGCATTATCAAAATACCGCAGACCGGCATTGTGCAGATTGACGACGACGTTGAAATCGGCGCCAACACCACGCTTGACCGCGCCAGATTCGGCAAGACTTGGATCAAGACCGGCGTCAAGATTGACAATCAGGTCATGATCGCGCACAACGTGGTCGTCGGCGAATGTTCGCTGCTGGTCGCGCAGTCCGGCATTGCCGGCAGCGCCGAACTCGGACGCGGCGTCATTCTGGCCGCCAAATCCGGCGTCAACGGTCATATTACCCTGGGTGACGGTGTTCAAGTGGCAGGCACTTCCGGCGTAGTCAAAAGTCTCCCCGCCGGTGCGATTGCGCTGGGAACCCCGGCGGAAAGCCAGCGGGAATTCATGACCAGATGGACTCTGCCCAAGAAAGTCGAAAAGCTCTCGAAGAAAATCGAAGAACTGGAAAACAAGCTGAAAGAGCTCAAAGGCTGACGGCCTGATGCCGCAATCTTCCAAGGCGGGCTTTGCCCGCAAGCCGGAAGTCAGGAGTCAGGAGTCAGGAGCCAGAATAAAACTTGGAGCCTAAAGCCTAAAACTTAAACACTGGAAGTCTGAAACAAAAAGGCTAAACTGCGAAAGTCAGGCAGATGCATGTTTAAACTGGTATTAAAACTGTCTTTTTTCATGTCGCTGCTGATTGTTTCCGGCATCTGCCGGGCGCAGGAGTTTGCGCAGGAACCGGCGGAGCGCGAAGAGTCCGCCTCTATTGATCCGGAAGACGACAGTTTGCGCGTACTGGCTAAAAAAGGCAATGTCAAAGCGCAGTTGAAACTGGCCGACGAATATTTTTACGGCAAAGGGCGCCCTCAGGATTACGCCATTGCGGTGCACTGGTACCGCCGGGCGGCAAAAGGGGGCAACGCCGCCGCCGAATTCAATCTGGCGATCTGCTATGAGCGCGGCATCGGCGTCAGAAAAAGCCGCTACCATGCGTTCCGCTATTATAAAATGGCGGCTGAACAGGACGTTAAAGAAGCTAAATTCAATCTGGCATTATGCTATTCCGAAGGGATTCCGCCGGACAACTCCACCGATGACCGCACTCCCGCGGTTTTTGCCGATTTCGCCAAAGCCGAAGAAATTCTGACCGGTCTCGGCGATGCCGGTTTTATGCCCGCGGTCCGGGAGCTGGCCAATCTTTATCTCAAGAAAGAGGCCAAAGACAAAAAGCCGGAAGACGAGCTGAACGCGTTCAATATGTTCAAGCGCGCCGCTGAAGCCGGCGACATCCCGGCCATGCGCCGCCTGGCGGACTGTTACTTCGGCGGTATCGGCGGCGTCAAAGACGAGGAACGGATGGTCTTCTGGCTGAGCAAAGCCGTCGCTGCTGGAGATGCTGAATCCAAAGGTAAACTGGCCTATTGCTACGAAAACGGTGTCGGCGTCAAAGCGGACCCGAAAAAGGCGTTCGATTTGATTCAGGAAGCTGCCGATGCCAGCCTGCCGATGGCCTTGGTGAAAATGGCCGAATATTACACCAGCGGACAGTATGTTAAACAGAATGTTTCGATAGCCGTGGATCTGCTGCGCAAAGCGGCCAAAATGGGCAGCTCCCAGGCAATGTTCAAGCTGGGCGTATTTTCGGTGGAAGGCATCGGCATGCCGCAGGACGTAAAAGCCGGGGTTGACTATTTTTACCAGGCCGCGAACAGAGGCAACGCGCAGGCGCAGTTTAATCTGGGATGCTATTTTGAAAAGGGCGACATCATTCCCGTGGACTACGGGGCGGCGTTCTACTGGTTCAGAGAATCCGCGCTTCGCGGCGATCCCCGCGCCCAGCGCCGTCTGGCGATCTGTTATTTCAATGGCATCGGCACTAAAAAAGACGCTGTTCTAGGCAGCAAGTGGATGACTCAGGCCGCCAAAGGCGGCGATGCCGAAGCCTTGAAAGTAGTACAGCAGGAATGATCATAAGGCGGGCTTTGCCCGCAACCCGAAAGACAGGGAGTCAGGAGTCAGAAGTCAGAATAGAACTTAAAACCTGAGACCAATATTCAATATCCAATATCCAATACTGTTTTGCATACAAACGATTACATAATTCCCAATTCAAATTTGCAGATCAATCTTATTACGCCGCTGAGCTTTCTAATATGTGTCGTTCTTACGGAACTTTTTATTATGGATCATTACAACGGGTTGAAACCCGTTGCTACAATATCGGGCGTTCCTGCGGAACTCATTACGATCCAGAGCCGTCGGCTCGTCTCATTTTGTAGGGACGGATTTTAATCCGTCCACCAATGCCCAAAAATACAGCAGAGCCGTCGGCTCGACCCATATTTCCGTTTAAAAGGTCATTCAATGACTGCAAACCGGTATTGGTTATTGGATATTGAATATTCGTTCCCTCCCCGTATTCCGTTTTTCCTTGTTCGGATTGGACATTCCGTGTTGGATATTGGATATTGGATATTGAATATTTGTCCCTCCCTGTATTCCGCTTTTCCTTCATCGGTTGGACATTTTCCCGCCTTGCGGGATCCTGCGACTGCGGGACTAGATTTTGGATATTCTTTTCCACTGTATTCCGTCTTTCCTTCATCAGTTGGACATTCCTTGTTGGATATTGGATATTGAATATTCGCCCCCCTCTATCCTGTCTATCCTGTCCATCCCTGTTAAATTAAAATTGTTCCGTCCGGCTTCTTTGCTTGAAAAATCCGGTTCATGGGCGATATTAGGTAAGGGCCGTTCGCGGTTCCTTGAAGCGGATTAACCTATGTTCCGCAGTATTGTAGAAAAACACCGGAACTGGCATAGTGCCTCTTTCGCGATAATTATTTTCAGGAGGGAGCTATGCATTTCCTGAGTTTGAGAGA
>CAIMFA010000970.1 GCA_903840185.1 uncultured Lentisphaeria bacterium
GCCCCATCCCAGGCAGTCCGAAGAAAATCGACTTTTTTTTCGTAATTCCATCTCAACGGCAGAAAAATGGCGAATCATAGTCGAATGTCAGACTCAGGTTCGGTAGATAGGTTCAAAAAAACAGGAAAACTTTAGTATAATATTAAAGACAGATAAAATCAATAGCGGCAATGTGCGGGCGCGGTCAGATTACTGCGGGCGATGGACGATTACCCCGTCCTGAAGCTGAACTACTGAATCCGCGAGGGCGGCTATTTTATGGTCATGGGTGATCATAATGATTGTTCTGCCGTTCTGTTCGCTATGGAGCTCCTGGAAAATTTGCAGGATTCCCGCTCCGGTTTTGGAATCCAGGTTGCCGGTAGGTTCATCGGCCAGAATCAGGTCGGGGGAATTGATCAGCGCCCGTGCAATTGCGGCGCGCTGCTGTTCGCCGCCGGAAAGCTCCGCCTGATGATGCTTCATGCGGTCTTTCAAGCCGACTCGCTCCAGCAGGAATTCGGCTTTTTCAAACAGACCGCCGCGGGTCAGCCGCCCGAGCATCCCCGGCAGCGAGACGTTTTCCAGTATATTAAGTTCCGGCAGCATGTGATATGCCTGGAAAATAAAACCGATGCGTTCATTGCGGAAACGGTTCGCCTGCCGGCTGCCCAGTTTGGAATATTCGATGCCGTCGCAGACGATCCGGCCTTTGTCCGGCTGTTCAAGCGTCCCGAGCAGATTGAGCAGCGTGGTCTTGCCGCTGCCGGAAGCTCCGAGCAGAGCGGTCCAGGAACCTTTTTTCACCTGTAAATTCACGCCGTCCAGCACCTGAATGGTCTTTTTACCCATCCGGAAGCTTTTATACAAATCAGACGCTTCAAGGAAATAGCCGGTATCTTCTGTCATGTTATTGCTCCTTATTCGCGCAATGCTTTTGCCGGGTCGAGTTTAGCCGCACGCCACGCGGGGATCACCCCGCCGACCGTACACAACAGTATGGAGACCACGACAATAAAAACGATGTCGCCGGTAACGATATGCGCAGGAAGCTCATTAAAATAGTAAAATTCCTTCGGAAAAAGCTCCTGCCCTGAAATTTTGGAAACCAGACGCAGAATGTCATTGCGGTAGTAAACCACCCCGACGCCCATGATGGTCCCGCATACACTGCCGATCATTCCGACCATCAGCCCCTGCATAATAAACAGCCGCATGACGGTCCCGGAAGACGCCCCGACCGCTTTCAGCAGACCGATCTCGCGGGTTTTCTGGACAACAACCGTAATCAAAGTATTGGTGATGCTGAATGCCGCCACCAGGACGATGAACACCAGCAGGAAAAACATCATATTCTTTTCCACCGCCAGCACGCCGAGCAAACGCTGGTTGATCTGTTTCCAGGTGAACACCCGCATTGACGGGATTTTCTGGCGGATGGCTTCGGCGGAAATTTCAATCTGCATCGGATCCTTAACCCAGCCGTAAACGCAGTTCGCCGCACCCCATGGCAGTTCGAACAGTTCGTCGGAGTCTTCCAGATTCATAAAGAGGATGTTCTGGTCGAAGTCATATTTACCGAATGAATACAAGCCGGAGACTTTAAATTCCTCCGGCAGATAGATGTCTTTGGTTTTTGCCATCTCAAACGTTCCGTCTTTCTTCACGTCAATCATTCTGGCCAGTTTTGACGGGGAATGAACCAGAATCTTGTCACCGACGCCGACCCGCAGTTCATCCGCAATCGAGGAACTGAGAATCACTTCGTTTTTTGCCAGACTGTATTTGCCGGCAACAATGAAATCCTTAAGTTTAAAAGAATCCTTGACCTGGCCCGGATTGAATCCGATCACAGCTTTAGGCACAAAAACCTTGTCCTTCTGAATAAGCGCGGGCTGGTTGACGATGGCGGCCCCCTCGCCGCCTGCTGACTTGATCGCCTTGAGAACGATTTCCGGTTCCCGGATGCCGCCGAAATCGTTATAAATTTGCAGATGGGCGCGGGTTTCCAGCAGTTTATCCCGCATCAAGTCGGTGAAGCCGGTCATGACCGCCAGCACGACAATCAATACCGCCACGCCAAGCGTAACTCCGATGATCGAAATACAGGTGATCACGGAAACGGTGTTGCGTTTCGGTTTCAGGTAACGCCGCGCAAGAAATAATTCAGTCCGGATATTATTAATCA
>CAIMFA010000971.1 GCA_903840185.1 uncultured Lentisphaeria bacterium
GCCAGAGGCCGCATGTGAGGCAAGACAGGTATCGCGGGCACTTCTAGTATTATAGTCAAACTATAGGAGTAATGCAAATGAGAATTGAAAGCAAACAGTTGTTACCGGCATGGAACGGGCTCGATGTCGCTAAAGAGACTTTCGACTCCGCGCTTTATATGCCGGTGGAACCTGGCCAGGCTCCGCGTGATATTATGAGCCTTCCCAAAAAAACTTTTGCCCGGACTTTAGAAGGCGTCAAGGAATTCCATGACTGGAGCTTCCAGGTTCGGGACAAAGCCGGTCTTGAGGGTGGCAACATGCGGATCGTCATGGAAGCGACAGGCCGCTATTCCAAAGAACTCGCTGGCTGGCTTAATGCTGAAATGCCATTTACCAGACCAGTAATTGAAGACCCCAGGGCTGTCAAGGATTTTATTAAAAGCCTCAAACTGCGCAATAAGACAGACCGCATTGATGCCGGAGCGTTGGCCCGTTATGGTGCGGAACGGATGCCGGAACCATCCGAGGACATGCCTGAAGAATACCAGTATTTGCGGGAACTTACCCGCCAGCGGGAGGCTCTCAAAGATCAGTTGACAGCAGCGCGGGCCCGGCTGACTGAAATGGGCGAGTTCAAGAAAATGATAAAAATCCAGCAGGCAGTAATTAAATCCATGGAACAGGCGGTGGCAAAAATGGAACTGGAGATTAAACGCTGCATTAATGATTCCGAGGAACTGCGAAAAAGCTTGAAGTATGCTGTCACTGTCCCCGGAGTGGCGTTGATTGTATCCGCCACTGTACTGGGGGAATGCGGACCACTTTATCGTCACACTAGCCGTCAACTCGGCTCTTACAGTGGAATTGCGCCACAAATTCGCCAGTCGGGAACAAGCGTATGCGGAAGCAAAATCAGCAAGCGTGGCTCAGGAAATCTGCGGCGAGTACTATACATGGCATCAATTGCCGCAATTGATCACAATCCTGAAATGAAAATGTTTTACAACCGTCTTATTGCCAAGGTGAAGAAGCCTTTACAAGCGCGATGCGCGGTTATGCGCAAACTCTTAATCCTGATTCGGGCTGTGGTTGTTAATGAAACAGAGTATGATAAAAATTTTGCAAAAAAGTCAATTTTAAAGACTTGACTTTCAACATACCATCTCTGTGCCTGTGGTTAAGCTTCAAAATGAGAAGTCAGGGGTCAGAATGAACAGCCGGGGGAGAATATCCAATATCCAACACGGAATATCCAATGTCCAAGGGGAACAGCCAGGAGCCGGAATGGGGCAAGTGGGAAGTTCTGGAGTTCTAAATTTCTGGAGTTCTAAAGTCTTGAGATTTAAATAACTTTAGCACTTTAGAAAAGATTAACTCTCATTCTTTTTGGAAAAGATATCATCGGCATGCAGGAAACGCGCGGTCAGATTGTCTATTTCCGCGACAGGAGCAACACCGGCGGTAAACCATTTTGAGCGGATATCTTTTACTTTGGATTTGTTATCCCGAGGCGCGGCATCCTTGACAATGGAACCGAAATTGTTCTGGAAAGCCATCCGCAGTTCATCGGCAAGCGATTCATTGCTGAGCGGCTCGGGGTCTTCTGCCTGCCCGGCGGCACAGCCGGCAATCTGTTCCATCTCGACGCAAAGCGCTTTTTTACTTTTAAACGCAGCCGGCTGCTTAGCGGCAAGGTCGTCAAAAAAGGCCTTGTTTCCCGCAGCAAATGCTTCACTGGCATTATTGAACAACTTTTCAATCCAGCTAAGTTCAGTCTCGCCTTGACCAAGACTGCTCCATTCATTTTTGGCATTATCCAGAACATCGTTACGGCCGGACTGGAATGCCTCAACAAGCGAAGCAACAAGTTTTTCACGCGCCCCCTGCCATGTAATCAGATATCTGAATTTTTCACGATGTCTCTGACTGGCGGCTTTTCTCAAGTTTTCGCTGAGTGATTCGAACCGTCCGAATATTTCATCCTCTTTGTCACGGGGAATTTCACCGATACGGCTCCAGCTGTCGTTAATCTGTTTCATTTTCTCTTTAATTACAGCGGCATCAGCCGGAGCATTAAGCAGGGCTTCCAGTTCATTGCATAAGTTCTGCCTTTTCTCCATGTTTGCGGTGCGCTCTTCACGCATTTCGCCGTAATACTTGTCGAAAACACTGCGGAAACGTTCATATAAACGGCTTTCGTCTTTACCGGCATGGCCTGCTTTCTTCCATTGATCCCAGAGTACTTTCACTTTGCGGTGCGCGTCTTCGTGAGGCATTTGAATCAAACGCTCCGCTTCTTCACACAACGTTTTCTTGAGCTGCGCATTCTGATCGCGGATATCCCGGATTGAATCGTAATGAACTTTGCGGGCATTGAAGAAAATATCACAGGCGTTGCGGAAGCGCTGATAAAGTTCTTTCTCAATGTGCGAATGACAGAATCCAACCTCGCGCCACTGCAACTGTAAATTTTTGATTTTATCGGCGGTCTCGCCCCATTCTGTGGAATTGCACAACAGTTCAGCCTCTTCGCAAATCAAGGTTTTCTTCTGTGCGGTCTCTTCCCGTTCCTTGTTCCGCTTTTCAAAAAATTCATTACAGCGCTGCTGTAAAACATCACTGGCGGCTTTGAAACGCTGCCATATTTCCTCAGTTTTTTCCGGCGGTACATGACCGAGTTTCTGCCAGCGGTCGCGAAGGTCTTTCAGCTTATCCGCAACTGCCTGAATATCCTGTTCGCTCAGCAATGCTTCAGCAATTTTGCACAGGTCAAGTTTCAATGTATAATGCTCCCAGCGCTCAAAATCTCTGGCCTCATAGCGGTTATGCAGCAATGCCGAGTATTTCTTATTGCGGTGGAAAAATTCGGCAACCAGCCGCTGCTTGTCCGCGGAATCATCCGGCAGAATCGCGGCAGCCTGTTTTACTATCTGTTCCAGTTCAATCCGCCGTTCCTTGAATTTTTCCGGGACTTTATCATCGATAAAATTCTGGATTTCATCGCAGGAGGCTTTCAAAGTCGCAACAGCGTCCGCGATAATTTTATGTTCTTCATTGATTTTGTTATGGATTTTTTCGCAGGCTGATCTGAATTTTGATTCCATCAATTCAATATCCTGAAGTCCGGCAGCGGTCTTTTTCCATGATTCCTCCAGCCCGTGCAGTAATTTGGCATCCCTGCCGGGCATTTCATGCGAGGCAAGCGCTTCCGCCTTTATACAGATATCATCCAGCAACCCCAGCTTCTCTTTTCTTGCGGAGGCTTTATGCACTGCGTCTTTGATGCCTTCTTCAAACTTCAGGCAGGCGTTTTTAAACCGTTTATCCAGAATTTCCATATATCGCGGCGGCAGCGCTTCAAGGATTTCCCATTCCTGCTTCCACTGGCCGACGATCCGGACAGTTTCAGAATCCTGACGCCCGGCGGCGCCTTCTATGTTTTCGCATATTCTCTCATGCTCATGAATGCGGCTTTTCAAGTCATCTGACATACCGGATGTTTTCCTGGTCTCTTCAGCAGCGGCTTCCTGAATCTGCGCCGCTTCATGATGTTGAAACTCTTTGAGTTTTTCATCCGCGGCTTTCCTGACCAGCTCGGAATAAGACGATGCCGCCGCCGCTTCCAGCGATTCTTCATCATCAAGGCGGGCAAGAAGTTCATTCCCCAGAATATCATCATGCAGATTTCTGAGTACTTTGATTATCTGATCTTTAGATTTAATTCTGGCGGCGGCGCAGGAAGATACGTCAGGCGAGATATTGCTGCAGGCAATCGTCGCCAGCAGATGTTCATCATCAATTTTTTCAACATACCCGCAGAGATCGGAATCCGGGGCTCCGGACATCACCAGACCGGAATAGCGCCGGTTAAGTTTATCTTTCAGCAAACTGATAGCGGCAGCATCTGTTTCTCCGGCTAAAAGTTTCTCCAGCAGCTCCATGTCCTCAAGTTTCGCAATGGCGGCGATTCTTAAATCGGGCTCAGAGTCTTCGGATGCCACTTCAAAAATCAGTTCCTTCTCCACAGGAGAAATTTGTTCGAGGGCGGCAAGCCTGACTGCGGCGTCTTTATGTTTTAAATTACTTTTCTGAGAAAAATTAACTCCGAACATTGAACCGGTCTCCCCATTGTTCTTTACTTTATGTTCTACACTATAACAGGATTATAGCAATAATTCCAGTTGAAAACAATAGAATACGGTTTAAGAGTTGAAATTAAACAGATTTGGACTATATATTATAGGTTCAGAATATAAAAATAATATCTTTAATCAATTTTAACAGGAGACAATAAGATGTCAGGACAAACTAAAAAATTCAAGGCCGAGGTTCAGCATCTGCTGGACTTGATGATTCATTCACTCTATTCCAACAAGGATATCTTCTTAAGGGAATTGATCGCCAACGCCGCAGACGCCATAGACAAGGCCAGATTTGAAGCGCTGACCACCAAAGACATCAGCCGGGAATGGGCAATCCGGCTGGAAATCGACAAAGTCAATAATTTAATTAAAATCCGCGATAACGGTATCGGCATGACGGAAGATGAAGTCGTTGTCAATATCGGCACTATCGCCAAGTCAGGCACCAAGGAATTCATCAAAGCCATTGAGGAAAGCAATCCGAAATCCGCCGATATCCCGCAGTTGATCGGTCAGTTCGGCGTAGGCTTTTATTCATCATTCATGGTCGCTGAAAAAGTCGAGGTGCTGACGAAAAAAGCCGGTTCCGATGCTCCGGCTGTCCGCTGGACTTCCGACGGCAAATCCAGTTATCAGATCGAAGAAGCGACCAAGGATGACCAGGGAACCGAAATCACCGTTTACCTGAAAGAAGACGCCAAAGCTTATCTGGAAACATGGAAAGTCTCCGAAATCGTCAAGAAATATTCCGACTTCATTGAATACCCGATCATCCTGCCGATTACTACAACCAAGGAGGATAAGACCGAGACAACCGAAGAACGCACCTTGAATTCTCAGAAGGCGATCTGGCTGCGCACTCCGGAAGAGATCACTGAAGAAGATCATAAAACTTTCTATTCTCACCTGTCGCATTTCAATGGAGCGCCGCTGAAAGCAATCCAGTTCTCCGCCGAAGGCACCTCTGAATTCAAGGCATTGCTTTATATCCCGGAAAAATCACCCTTCAACATGTTCATGCCGGACATCCAGAAAAAGGGTCTGCAGCTCTATGTCCGCCGCGTATTCATTACTGATGAATGCAAGGATCTGATCCCGGATTATCTCCGTTTCATCAAAGGCGTGGTTGACTCCAATGACCTGCCGCTCAATGTTTCCCGCGAGATTCTACAGGAAAACCCGCTAATTATGAAGATTCAGAAGAACGTGATCCGCAAAGTTCTGAGCGAACTTCAGAAAATGCAGGAAAACGAGCCGGAGAAATACGCCGCGTTCTTCAAAGAGTTCGGCAAGATTCTGAAGGAAGGCATCCATACGGATCATTCCAACCAGGAGAAAATCCAAGAACTGGCCATGTACGAAACCATGAACAGCGAAGCCGGAAAACTGATCTCGTTGAAACAGTATGTCGCACAGATGCCGGCGTCACAGAAAGATATTTATTACATTACCGGCGAAAGCCGTTCCGTGTTTGAAAACTCCCCTGCCCTGGAATATTTCCGCAGTCAGGGTTTCGACGTGTTGTTCATGACCGACCCCATTGACGAATGGGTCATGCAGTCCATGTTCCAGTACGACAAGAAACATTTCAGGCCGGCGGCGAAAGGCGAAATCGAACTCGACGAAGACAGCCGCAAAAAATCCGACGCAATCATTAAAGATGCGGCGGAAAAACATAAGACTCTTATCGAGTTTCTCCAGAAGGAACTCAATGAAAACATCCAGCAGGTCCGCTTCTCTCCCAGGCTGACTGAAAGCGCCTGCTGTCTGGTCGGTGATGAAACCGCCATGAGCCCGCACATGGAGCGCATGTTCAAGGCCATGAACCAGCAGATGCCGAAAACCAAACGGATACTGGAACTGAATGCATCACATCCGCTGGTCAATGCCCTGCAAAAGCTGTATGACAAGGATAATAACGATCCGAAGCTCAAAGATTATGCCGGCATGATCTACGATCAGGCGCTTTTAACTGAAGGCAGCCCGATACCTGACCCGATGAATTTCTCCAGAAGAATCACCGCGCTTATGGTATCAAACGTCGAAAAAAGTTAAATTAATTCATTTTTCAGCTTGAAAAAAACTTTTCTCGGGCAATCTTTTAGAGCCCGAGATTTTCCCGGAGGGGTGGTCGAGTGGTTTAAGGCAGCGGTCTTGAAAACCGCCGTAGAGTAATCTACCGTGGGTTCAAATCCCACCCCCTCCGCCACTTTTTTAACCTCAAAAATCCCTGACCAAGCAACAAAACGCAAGATTTTCATTATTTTTATATGATACTACATTGTAACTACAGACAAAATCGCTAAAGTAGATACCAACGGATATAATAAGCTATAATCAGCGAGGTATCATATGATTTATAGAAGAGCAAATTCACAGTTCTATTATGCCGCTTTTTATGTCAAAGACGCGAATGGCAATCTAATTAAGCGCGCTATATCCACAAAAACGGATGATAAGGAAAAAGCTTTAGAGATCGAGCGCGACTTAAAAAAAGCAACCGTGCAACTGGCAGAAAAAAAGAGATTCGATAAGTTTCTGATAACCACCGCCGAAAAGATAACCGCCGCCACAATTCAAAGTCCCGGCATTTCCTTGTCTCTCGTCTGGGAAAAATATTCAACCGACCATACACAGAAAAGCAGAACTGAAAGAACCCAGAAATCTAAACGGAATGCCTGGGATAGATTCAAGAAATGGCTGAATGAAAACTATTCAGCAGTTACAACTATCAATGATGTATCAAGGGATATTGCAAAAGAATACATAAAAACTATTCAAAGCAAAAAGGCCGCGACATTCAACAATAACAAGAATAGCTTATCTTCTATATGGCAGGTTCTTACTATTGAATCAGGATTAAAAGAAAACGTTTGGCGGTTGTTTAAAGCTGCTGAAGATGATTCTGAGCGCTGGAGAGATTTAAGCCTTCCAGAAGTTAAGACCTTATTCGCTAAAACAACTGTTTTTTGGCATGTTGCGGTTGCTGCCGGGTTCTATACCGGCTTAAGGTTCAAAGATATCGTACATCTCCAGAAATCAACCATATTAAAGGAATATGCCAACATCACCCCATTCAAAACAAAGCGCAAAGGAAAAGATGTCGAGCCTTATGTTCATCCATTCTTGCGGCGCATTCTCGAAGAGTGGCTTGTTAATTCTGACCCAACAGAAGATTATGTATTCCCTGAACAGGTCAAACTATATGATACACATGACTTTTCAAGAGAGTTCGGAAAGATACTTGATGCCTGTGAAATTTATGATACCGATGCCGGGCCGGTTGGTTTCCCATCTCTTAGGCATACCTTTGCGACTGTTAATGATGAAATTGGAACTGATAGAAAAGTTATTCAGGGTGTAATGGGTCATGGTTCCGCAGCCATGACTTCGCATTATAGCCATGATAAGAAATCACATAAGCAACTCGGAAACATGCCGTCGCTACTAACAGAATAATTTCAGGAGAAAGAAAATGAATAAAAGTCCTTCATGTCCAGAGTATATGCTAAATTTTGATGTTACTAAATATCCGTTATTAAATGAAGTATGGGAGATACTTGAAGAAATTAACAACAGCAAAGATCGTGTAGCGATTTATAGCAAATATCATGGGATTCCCACAAAGAAATATTTTATTATTAAGCTGGTCCGCGCGGCTGAAACAGATTTGGAAATATTACTTGACACAATGTATGAAATTGACAACCAAAAAGAGAGTGCTACAGGGTTGCTGTCTACCTTTGATGCTATTAAGCGCATGCCCGGCGGGGAACATGTGTATTGGGATGACGTTGAAAATGCGATGGAGATTGAATATGAGAATTTTGGCAAGAGCCAATATAAGTATAGGGAAATTAGAAAACTAAAGGCCGAGTTTTCCAGTCATATTGAACGTATTCAAAAACAGAGGGAAGTGAATCCATTACCTCTGAGTGGAGATTTTGAGATCATCAGTGGGAATGATTTGCGAATGCACTTTAGAGATTTTTACTCTTTCAGAGAAGAGCTTTTAGTGCGCACAAGACAGGAATTGAGTCTAGGGGAAATTCCGTTTTTTCATTACGTCTGTAACTTTAAAGAAGATCGCGAATCAGATATCGGAACTCTTGCATTCAGCATTACACGCTTCCTAGAAAATTACAGTTTTCCAGTGAAGGATTTTGGTTTATTGCTTTGGAAGTTGTTTGAACAGGGGTTTAATATTCAATTCAACAGAAATTTTCAACAACATTACTTAACAGCAGTGATGAAACAAGAAGCTTTTACACACCGCCCAGGCAAACTTAGAAGTGAAGCAAAATCTGCCGCTATTGAACTAAAAAAAGAACTACTTAAGAAAAACTCTTCAAGAGATGCAAATGCAATTGTGAGAAATGCATTTGATGTGCAAGATGGGCGGGATGAATATAAAAAATATTGGGAAATAGTTAAAAAATTTAATAATGAAGCTTGGAAGAAGTTTCTACAGATTAAAACAACCGGGAACGCTCGATAATTCCCGATAGCGGGAATTATCGACATATCCCTCAAACCA
>CAIMFA010000972.1 GCA_903840185.1 uncultured Lentisphaeria bacterium
CCCCGCCGTTAAATTCGTCTGCTCATCAATTTTCCGCTGGGCTTCATGAACTAAAATTTCAATTTTCAGGAAAACTTCAGTTATATATCAATAGTAGTGATTTTTCTTATCACCAGATAGCCGATTGTTACCAGAATCGCGGCGCCGATCATTGAAATTATTCCAACAATAGAACTGAAAAACGCATCCATTGCGGCCGGGGCCGCATATGACATCATAATCAGCAGAAACAGCGGCATTACGCCGATAATCGTAGCCTGAAGCTTGCCCTGTGCGGTCATTGCACGGAGTTTGCCGTTGATTCTGGCACGTTCGCGAATCAGTCCCGCCAGACGGTCAAAAATGGCAGTCAGTTCACCGCCGGTCTGACGGGCGGTAATAATCGCGGTGGCAACCAGTTCGAAGTCGTCGCTTTTCATCCGGTCATTTAAATTTTCCAGCGCTTTCTCCAGCGATACACCCAGCCGGATTTCCTGCATCAGCAGCCGGAATTCGATGGAAATCGGGCGTTTATCTTCAGCGGCAATGGTTTCGATAGCCTGATTTATGCTGAATCCTGCTTTTAGCGCACTGCTCATTGAGCCCAGCGCGTCTTCGAGTTGTTCGTTGAATTTTATCAGCCGCTGTCTTTTCAGATGTTTCAGGTAAAAGCGCGGCATTGGAAATATCACGATTGCAACAATGATTCCAACAGTCGCACCCTTGCTCCAGGTGAAATTATTGCTGTAGAACGCGAAAATGGCGATGGTTAGAAAACACGCGATCATGCTGATGGCGACGCTCACATCCAGTATTTTGCTGGCCGGCATCTGGAGCAGGACATCATCAAGTTCAACCGCGGCTTCTTTCAGGTAACGGTCTTTGTATCTGCCATAGGCGAAAGAGAAAAAATCAGCCAGCACCAGGAACATCAGCGTGATGCTGATTCCCGCGCAAATACCTGCCGCCAGTGAGCTTTCAAAAAACATTTTTCACTCCGGTTGCTGTTAGCTGTTTCTGCTGAAAATACCTATATCCAAATCCAGTTTGGCCCGTTCTATTTCCTCCATGAACGTCGGAATGTTGCCGGTAGGCACATGACGCCCGATAATCCGGTTGTTTTCATCCCAGCCTTCATGCTTGTAAACAAATATATCCTGCATCGTGATGATCTCGCCTTCCATCTTGGTGATCTCGCTGATATGGGTGACCTTTCTTGAACCATCGCGTTCGCGGTTAATCTGCACTACAATACAGATCGCCGAGGCGATCTGTTCGCGGATCGCCCGCAGCGGCAGATCAAATCCGGCCATCAGCACCAGCGTTTCAAGACGGGAAAGCGCGTCGCGGGGGGTGTTCGCATGGATGGTGGTCAGTGAGCCGTCATGACCGGTATTCATCGCCTGAAGCATATCCAGCGCCTCGCCGCCGCGGCACTCGCCGACGACTATCCGGTCGGGACGCATACGCAGAGAGTTTCTGACCAGGTCGCGGATCGCAATCTCCCCCCGGCCCTCTATGTTGGGCGGACGGGATTCCAGACGGACGATATGCTCCTGATGAAGCTGAAGTTCCGCCGCATCTTCAATTGTTACTATGCGTTCGCGGTTCGGCAGAAACGAGCTTAATACATTAAGCAGGGTGGTTTTACCGGAACCGGTTCCCCCGGAGATGATGATGTTCTTTCTGACTTTGACGCAGACATCCAGGAACTGCGCCATCTCTTTAGTCAATGATCCGAATTTAATCAGGTCGGTAACTTCAAACGGGGTCTTGGAAAATTTACGGATCGTGATCGAGGGACCGACCAGCGACAACGGCGGAATGATGGCGTTTACGCGGGAACCGTCAGGCAGCCGGGCGTCAACCATCGGCGAACTTTCGTCAATACGCCGTCCCAGCGGAGAGACGATGCGCTCGATCGCCGCCTGAACCTGGCTGCTGTCCGCGAATGCCGTATCTGTCCGGTAGAGGATGCCTTTACATTCAACATAAACATTGTCCGGCCCGTTGACCATGATTTCGGTAATATCGTCGCGTTCAATCAGGTATTCAAGCGGTCCGAGGCCGATAGCCTCCTGCACCAGCTCGCGTTCAATTGTTTCAATATCCACGCCGCGCGGCAGCGGAATCGACAGCTCGGAAAGAATTTCCTTAATCGTGTCTTTGGCTTTGTTTTCAAGATCTTTTTCGGTAATTCCGGAAAGCGCCAGTTTCTTCAAGTTAAGCCGCTTCAGCAGCTCCATGTGGCCGCGTTTCTTTATTTCCTGCACCAGCTGCCGCAAGTTGTCCGGCACTCCGGAAATAATCAGCACCGGTATTTTATCTTTGCCGTGTTTATCAATCTTCGGCCTTTCCGCCGACATCGCGGAACTGTGCTTCTCGGCCGGTTTCGCCCCCAGTTTCATTTCCGCTTTTTCAACGGCGGCTTTATCTTTCAACTCCTGGTCTTTCAGTTTCAAATCTTCGGATTCCAGACCTTTGACGATGATTTCGGCGCGGCCGATGGTGATGACCGAACCGGGAGCGACTTCGAATAGCTCATTCGGCGCGATAGCCTCGCCGTCCACCTGAGTGCCGTTGCTGCTGCCCAGGTCCATGACTTTCAGCATATTGTCTTTTAGCACCAGCTGGGCGTGACGGCTTGATATCTCCGGACGGGAGATCTGAATATGGCAGGAACCGCCTGAACCGACAATATAAGCCCCGGAATTGAGCTTTCCGCGCAATTCGTTTTGTCCCGGCTGTTTGATGATGATTTCAAACATAATTGATCCTTACGCGTTTATGCGTCAACGGTTTTTCTGCTGGGTTTCACGTTCCTGATTATACTGCATAATATTCTTTTCCAGGAATTTAAAGTCCACGCTCTGAAGATTTTTCTCGAATTTGGTTTCTTCATAATTGCGCAGACTGAGCGACAAACGTCCTTTCTGACTGGCAAAAATAATCATTTCCACTTCTTTCGGCGTCAGTTCCATTGTCACGGTGCTGTAGCCGCGCTGCTGCGTCAGGGAATCGGTCATGCCCCAGTTGGTGCCGGTCGCCAGCACTTTCACATTCTGGAGAATGGTCATGGTAATAGTATCCATCGACTGGTCGCCGCGCATTTCCGGAAAACGGAAGGTGGCGATAATATCCACGCGGTCATCGGGATTAACCAGATTGGTAACGGAGGAGGTGCTGTCTACCGGAATTGAAACTGCTCTGAAGCCGGGGCGGACTTTACCGGTGATCCCGGTGAATTTTTTCGAGGCAGGCTGTAAATCGTCCCATTGCAGGAATTCGCCTTTGGGTTTGAATGATTCCATTTTTCTGCCGATAATCATCATATTCTTATCCCACGGAATTTCGCGGGAGATCGCCTGGGTGCCGCGGAAACGTTTGACTTTCTCGCGGGCAATATCAGCGTCATGTATCTCCTCTTTTTCCGCCAGATCGCGCGTCAGCTTGATAAGATATACAAATTCCGCTTCTCCGCGGATCTTCTCTTTTTCCGCCTGAAGCTGCTGATAAGTTAGTACAAATGCCAGTATTCCAAAGAAAACTGCGGCCAGAAGCAACATTTTCTGTCTCATTCAATAATTCCTTTCACAAATACCGTTTCGCCTCAAGTTAAAATAACATAATGTGAATATATCGTGCTTTAAAAAAAAATCCAGCAAGGAATTAACACAGAAATATTTATATTTCAGGATATTAATACGCTCATTTGAAACTTAACCACAAAGACATCCTGCAGTAGCGGGACTAAACCGATAGTTAGCAAGACACAGAGAAATCTTTTTTATAGTGTTAAGTGTTACGCCAGTCACCAGTCACCAGTCACCGTCAATCCAGCACGGGCATCTGTTTATCTCCATCTTTATGGTTAAATTAATAATACGACCTTAAAAAATAGTCAAGATGGTATTGATTCATATTATTTATCAATATTAAGCACAAAAAGTTCATATAGAAGGATCATACCCAGCTAGAAATTTATGCAGAAAAGATTAAATTTTTCCGGCTTGCTTATAAAAACGATAAATTACCAAAGAATCATGGAACAGTTGGATTAAATTGATTGTCTATGCTAAATTAGGGTATTGTCGATATCTTAAAACGTGTCTTTATAAAGAAACTATAACGATCCCAGGTGCAAAGTTTCATTAATGATAAAAAAAATACTTGACACCATTCCGGAAAGCGCACTTGACCATGTTGTCTGTTCCTATCCATACAGGCGCGAACTGAATGATGTCGGATTTTTTCCTCCGCTCGGTCTTGAGTTTATTGCCAAAGTGATACAGCCGTTTTCCAGGCAGATCGAAATTGTCGATATGAGGAAAGAGCA
>CAIMFA010000973.1 GCA_903840185.1 uncultured Lentisphaeria bacterium
GTGCAGACAGTCATGGGAAACTACCGATGGTCAACCGAATCAGTGGCCAGGGACAGGTTGTTCATGGAGTACCTTGGGGTTACCGGCAAATAGTGTACGCTTTATCCGACTTTCAGGTGACGCCAGCCGGCCAAAATCACGGTTGATGGAGAAACTTTCAAGCGTTATGGTGTCAGCTCCCGAATCCTCCCAGAACTTCGCGCGCGACGGAGTATCAACCTGCGCATAAATACCAACCCTCACCTTGAATTCAGGAAATCTTTTCTTCACAAGTTCCAGCAGAAAAGGGGTCGATACCGTAACCCGCCGTATTCCCATATCCTGTATTTTACCCAGCAGGGACATTATTTTTCTCTGCCAGCTTCCGGTCCATTCACGGTTGCCCATGCATGAACCGTTGATAAGATAATTGAAAGCTATACCATGCTTGTCGAGGAGCCGGACATAATCCAGCATTGCGCCTTTAGAAACGGGGGTTGCCATATAGCGCGGCCGGCCTCCGCTGATGCCGTCGGCAGGGAATTTTCCATATACCTCATCCACCGGATATCGGGCTATCTCCGGAACAAGTTGAGGATCATAGTTCGCCGCAAGCGATATTTTTAGATTATTTACAGCCATCTGAAATATGGTTCCTCCTCTCCCTGGAATATAAATTATAAAATAAGACAATTAACTTAAAATGTCAAGATGTAATCCGGCATTCTCAAGCATCCGTAACGGGTATTTTCACCTCAGACCAATGCTCCTTGCGGTCGTCAACAAGCGTGATTGCGTTGTCATGCTGCTCAATGCCATCCACGCTCACGCACATTTCACCACTTCCGGCAGGAGTTTGAATTACAGCAATATGATAGACCGTCTCCCGAAAGCGGTAGTGCAGTTTAAACCCGTCCCAATCCGCCGGGATGCACGGCGCAAACCGCAGTTTATTAACTTCAAGTTTCAGTCCCAGCAATGATTCAACGATAAGTTGATACATCCAGGCAGCCGAACCAGTGTACCATGTCCATCCGCCGCGGCCGGTATGCGGCGATAATGCATAAACATCGGCCGCAACAACGTATGGTTCCACTTTGTAGGTGGCGGTTTCCCCCGGCGATCTGGAGTGATTTACCGGGTTGATCATGGTAAAAAGTTCCCAGGCGCGCCGCTTATCCCCCAGACGGGCAAAGGCCATTGTCGCCCATATGGCCGCATGCGTATACTGTCCGCCGTTTTCTCTAACTCCCGGAACGTACCCTTTAATGTAGCCTGGATTCATCGCCGACTTGTCGAATGGCGGATCCAGAAGTTGAACAAGTCCATGGTCGCGACGGACAAGACGCTTATCCAGCGATTCCATGGCTTTTCTGGAACGCTCATGATCTCCAGCGCCGGAAAGGACAGACCAGCTCTGTGCAATCGAATCAATTTGACACTCCGGATTAACTGAAGACCCTAGCGGTGAGCCGTCATCGAAATAGGCGCGGCGATACCATTCGCCGTCCCAGCCATGTTTCTCGATATTGCGGCGCAATTCCGCCGCCTCGCTTACGCAGCGCCCGGCAAAAGGTTCGTCATCATGCCTGTGCGCAATCTCTGAGAAGCTCATCAGCGTTTCATACAGGAAAAATCCAAGCCACACGCTTTCGCCTTTACCGTGTTCGCCTACCAGGTTCATTCCGTCATTCCAGTCGCCGGAGCCGATGAGCGGCAGGCCGTGTTCGCCGAATTTCAGGCCGTTCAAGATGGCCAGTACACAGTGTTCATAAAGACTCGCCGCCTCTTCATAGCGGGCAGGCAGATCGTAATAAGAGTCCTCCTCCGCTTTTACCGGACGCCCCTGGATGAAGTTGACGGGCTCATTCAGCACGCCGGTGTCCCCGGTGGCAAGGACATAGCGGCACGTCGCAAGCGGGAGCCAGAGATAATCATCCGAACAGTGAGTACGCACTCCGCGACCAGTTGGAGGATGCCACCAGTGCTGAACATCCCCCTCCGGGAATTGATGTGCCGCGCACAGGAGCAGATGTTCACGCACGAGATGCGGCCTGGCGTGGATTAGCGCCATCACGTCCTGCAACTGGTCCCGGAAACCGAAAGCTCCGCCCGACTGATAAGTTGCGCTTCGCGCCCAGAGCCGGCACGCCAGAGTCTGGTACAGCAGCCAGCCGTTGGCCAGCAAGTTTAAGGACTGGTCGGGAGTTTCCACATTTATTGCGCCAAGGGTGTGCGTCCAGTGCTGCCATACCACATCGAGGGCGCTGCGTGCGGCGGTTGATCCTCGAAAGCGATGTACCAGTTCTCTGGCATTGGCGGCATTCTGTCCTACTCCCAGCCTGAAAACAATTTCACGCTCCTCCCCGCTGGACAGATCGAAGCTTACTTGTATGGCCGCGCATGGATCCAGAGCGGCCCCCACCTTGCCGGAAAGACGGGTGCGCGCCATCGCGGCAGGCGCACGCAGCGAACCGTTGCGTCCCAGGAATTCAGTCCGGTCGCCGCTTACGGTGCGAGTCGTATCATCCACGTCGAAGAACGCAGTCCGGTCGCGAAACTCCGTATTGTACGGGTTACGGGCGAAAAGCGCACCGCAGTTCTGGTCTATTTCGGTGATTACATGCATAGCCGATTTCGGCCGTAAGTCGCCAAGCACCCCATTCCGCATATCCGGTCGCTGAGAGCCGGCGGTGAGCACCCGACTCGTTATGTACTTTGAGTACCGTGAATTTGACTGCCGCGTCCATAGCCGTATAAACCCACAGTTCGGAGCGGATGCCATGCTCGGTATGCTCGAAAACGCTGTAACCGAATCCGTGCCGGGTAACGTAAGGCGTTGCTCCGCGGCAGGGCAGCGGCATAGGCGACCAGAAACAGCCGCGTTCTTCATCACGGAGGTAAAATGCCTCTCCGCCCGGATCACTCACAGGATCGTTACTCCAGGGGGTAAGCCGGAACTCGTGGGCGTTTTCGCTCCAGGTGTAAGCCATGCCGCTCTCTGAAATAACGGTACCGAAGTACGGATTGGCCAGAACATTCACCCATGGGGCAGGCGTCAATTGTCCCTGCGCGGTGGTAATGACGTATTCGCGGCCATCCGGGGTGAAACCGCCGGTTCCGTTGTAGAACGTCAGATCGTGGCGCGGCAACGGGGCTGTCGCTGCGGGAACGGAGCGGCTGGTCCGGGTCGTGTTAAGCAGTGGAACGGTTACTTCCGCCAGACTGCGGCCGTTGATCTGATCTGCCAGCGTTCCATGGCGGTCTGAGATGATGACACGGGCGACCGTTTGAATCAGAATGCGGTCCTCCTCCGCGATCTGTTCCAGCGGTCTTACGAAAATACCGCCGGGACGGTCGGTCACGTTAGTTTCGATGCCTGCGGCAATGAGCCCCATAATCTGGTCGTGGAGGAGTTGCCGGTAGCCGGCGTGATCTTCGTTCCAGATTACCAGGTCCACCGCGAGTCCTTTTAAGCGCCAGTATGCATGTGCCTGGACGAGTTGGCGCACCAGGTCGATATTGTCCGGATTTTCAATCCGCAGCAGCACAATCGGCAAATCGCCGGAGATGGCGTATCCCCAGAGACCGGATTGTCCTTGAAAATTCTTGACGAGGATGCCCGGGCTGGCCCGCAGCGCGGCATTGGCGTAGATTATCGAGCCGGCAAGGCGCGCATATAGCTGCGCATCGGCCTCTGAAGCATTGAGCTGGCGCAACAACACCTGGCCGTGAGTCCATGCCAGATCAAAGACGCGGTCGGCGAGGCGGCGGTCCTGATATTTTTCCACCAGACTCAAAGCAGCGGCACGATTTTCTCCGATGCCGGAAACCATGTTTACAGTTGCCGATGCTCCCGGCTCCAGGGTTATCCGGCAGCGGATAGCGACAATCGGATCCAGGACGGAGCCTTCACTGCCGGAGAGTTCCTCCGCATTGGAACCGGCGCCGCCGCTCATTGCTTGCGGATTGACTACAGTATTGCCGCGGCCGAGAAACTGCATACGATCGGTCTCATAGGAAACTTCTCCAGTCTCCGCCCCGTGCACGGCCATCAGGTGCAGCATCCATGGCTCCTGTTCGCTCTTGTCGCGGGGACGGCGCGTACAGAGGATTGCCCGCTGCTGACGGATAATTTCAGTTTGTATAAAGAGATTGCTGAAAGCCGGATGCATAGCATCCGCGGCAGACGGGGCCAGAACCACTTCCGCGTAACTGGTAACATCTATTGCACGGCGCGTCCGTGCGCGGTTGGTGATGCGCACGCGGCGCAGTTCAATATCATCCTCGGGCGAAACCGCGATCTCGGTATGGGTGTCATAATCCAGATCGCGTCCGCGGAACTCGGCTCTCCCTTCCGAGAAGATCGCCTCAAAATGCTTTGATCGCCTAAGTGTCGGCTGATATGCGGTTGACCAGAACTTCCTGCTGGTCACATCGCGAATGTAACAGAACATGCCCCAGTTATCGCCGGCGCTGTCTTCGCGCCAGCGGGTGACGGACAGATTCTTCCAATTGCTGTAACCGCCGCCGGCATTGGTGACCATCACATAGTATCTGCCGTTCGAGAGCAGCTGCACTTCCGGGTTCGGCGTGTCAGGACTGTTGAAAACGCGTATCGGCATTTCCGGCGCGCTGAGAACCGTATGGAACTCGGATAGTTCGGTAGTATGCGCATAGAACGCTGTCGCCTTGGGGGTTCTTTCCTGCAGCAGCAATATGGTCGCCTGAAACGCCGGATCCGACTCGAACCGCTTCTGCATCGGACGGTTCAGGAGCAGATTCGCCAGGGAAAGGAGACTCATCCCCTGATGATGGGCCATAAAGGACCGGACCACGGCCTTCGACTGTCCGCGCGGCAGACGCGACGGCGTGTAGTCGATGGCTTCGTAGAATCCATATCGGGTTTCAAAACCTTCAGCAGCGAGCCGCTCAAGGTTCAGACACGCCTTCTCCGGCGCCACCATCAGCGCCAGCGCCGAGGCGTATGGTGCAATCACCAGGTCATCGGCGAGCCCGCGCTTGAGCCCCAGTCCGGGTACGCCAAACGCCCGGTACTGATAGTTGAGACGAGCATCGGTGGTATTGTAGCCGCATTCCGAAATTCCCCAGGGGATGCCGAGCTTTCTTCCATATTCGATCTGCCTGTCAACCACCGCCCTGCAAGTTTGGTCGAGCAACGTATATTCGAAGGTCGGCATCACCAGGAGCGGCATCAGGTATTCAAACATCGAACCGCTCCACGAAAGGAGAATCGGTTCTCCGTCGGCGATAGTGAGCAGACGTCCCAGGGCAAACCAGTTCTCCTGCGGCAGTTGTCCCTGCGCAATCGCCACGAAACTGGCAAATCTTGCTTCCGAAGCCAGCAGATCGTAGAAACTGGAGTCCTGGCGGCGTTCATCAACGTTGTAACCGATAGCCAGCAGATGACGCGTTTTATCATACAGAAAGTCATAATCCATCTGTGCCAGTGCGGCGCATCGCAGCGCCAGCCCTTTGATAGCCGTAATCCTTGTTTCAGTGTGACTGATGGCTGTCGTGATGAGGCGTTGCAGCTCATCAAGCCGGATGCTTTCCGTGGATACAGCGGTTGAATATATTCGCTGTGCTATTGCCGGCAGTAACTTTTCCGCCAGCGCCGCCAGTTCGCGCAGCGTTGGAATTTCGTTGAGCTCGGGAAAGTCTCCTGTAATATTTTGAGAAGACAGGAGTTCTGTCCACGGGGTGAGAAGCTTCAGTTCATCGAGGGCGTCCCGGCATTGTCCTGCGAAAGCGCATGCCCACCACCTTAATTGGCTCCCGTGATCAGAGTCAAAAGCTTCCACGTCAGCCACCATTGCCGCGGCGGACACTGCCAGCTGGTCAAGACACCGCCGCAAAGCCGCAAGCGTGGCCGGCCTGGAACGGACCGCGGACTCCAGACACCGCTGAAGTTTGGCAAGGCGTGCCGGCGCGTATACTTCCGGAACTGCTGCCGCAGTATCGGCGAGAATCCCCATGGTGTCACTCAGACTTTCAAAGAATCGGGTTCCCACTATCTTTTGATCAACCAGTCCGAGCAGACCCGGCCGCATTGTCAACAGGTGGCCTGCAAGGTTTCCGCTATCCACCGACGAAATGTAGAGCGGAGGCAGCGGCTTCAGAGACTGCGTGTCGTACCAGTTGTAGAAGTGGCCCCGGTACCGTTCCAGGGTTTCCATGGTATGAAGCGCCTTCGCTGTTCGTTTGATTAGTTGCCCGGCCGAAATTACGCCGAAGTCGTATGCTGACAAATTCGCCAGCAGCGCAAGACCCATGTTGGTAGGCGACGTGCGATGCGCGATTACAGCAACGGGATGCTCCTGATAGTTATCAGGCGGCAGCCAATGATCTTCCGGACCGACGAAGGTTTCGAAAAACGCCCAGGTTTTCCGGAAAAGCTTCCGCAGAAAGATGGTTTGAGCCGCGGTCAGCATTTCCCGGCGGTGAGTGAGCGGCCGGCTGACCCACCAGGCAATCGCGGGGGAGGCAAACCAGAGGCCCAGTACGGGCAAAGCCACAGCCAGCACGGACGGCTTTGCCGCCGCGAGCGTAATCACCGCGGCAATGGCCATGACCGGAGCGAACCACATGGTCCGGCACGTGTCAGCGAAGCCGGCACGTTTACTGCGCTCCGGATTGTCCGACGCATTCCATTCGAGCAATTGCTTATGCGAGACCAGCATCCGCCAGGCGGTACGTATAATTGCATCCAGACTGAAATACGCTTCGTATGGCAGACATACTAGCGCGAATGCCGCCAGAACGAAGTGCCGGCGGGCCGCGCGCGCTGCTGCATCCAGGTGCTGCTTCAGAGTCACATCGTCCGGTTTCTGAAGCACATTCAGCACAGAGGCTATTAAAGAAGGAATCAGGATGATGCCGATCACCGCCAAAGTCCAGAACCAGGCCTCCGGCAGCGCAATCCAGCCCAGCAGCAGCAGCAGCGTCAACGCCGCAGCCGCCAGGCTGCGCCGCAGATTATCGAATATCTTCCAGCGGGACAGCGTTGAAAGCGGATTCTTCCGCAAGCGCTCATCGTGGCCTGGAACACGCGGCGTTATCCATTGCGCAATCTGCCAGTCGCCGCGAATCCAGCGGCGGCGGCGGCTTACATCCGCGCTGTAGCTGGACGGGTATTCCTCGTACAACTGCACGTCACTCAAGAGTCCGGACCTGGCGTAACACCCTTCCAGAAGATCATGGCTGAGTATCCGGTTGTCAGGAAAAAGTCTGCCCAGCGCCCGTTCGAATGCATCAACGTCATAGATGCCTTTCCCGATGAAAGAGCCTTCGCCGAACAGGTCCTGGTAAACATCGGAAACGGCGCGCGTATATGGATCAATGCCGAACTCGCTGGCACACATGCGCGCATACCGCGACCGGTTTGTGCCGGACAGTCTCTCCGCCACCCGCGGCTGAAGAATGCCGTATCCCGCAATGACACGCTGCCGGGTTTCGTCATAGAGCGCACGATTCAACGGGTGCGCCATGGCGCCCACAAGCTGCCACGCCGAATCGCGCGCCAGTTGCGTATCCGTATCCAGGGTGATCACATATTTCACGTTCAATAATATCGCAGCTTCTCCGACGATGAGCGAGAAACGGTCTTTTGATCCGCCGCGCAGAAGTCCATTCAAATCCGCAAGTTTGCCGCGCTTCCGCTCGTACCCCATCCATATCCGGTCCTGCGGATTCCATCGGCGCGGTCGATGAAACAGGAA
>CAIMFA010000974.1 GCA_903840185.1 uncultured Lentisphaeria bacterium
ACCTATGTCAGCAATCTGGAAGTCTTCAGCAATGCTCCTGAAGTTAAAACCGGTAAGTTTGAAAAGGGCAATATCGAATTCTGGCCGAATAATTACAGCGGCGAAAATGCAAAAAATATTCCGGGAGCGACCAATGCTTTCGATTTCGGCGATACCGTCACCCAGCCGGTTTCCGGATATGGTTCCATGCAGATCCATAACTATCTGGAAAAACACACGGTTATTGCGTTCAACAATCTCAAATCCAATCAGAACTGCGACCTGGGCATTGGCAACAATACCGCCAAGGGCGGACAGCCGGACTGGACATTCAGCGCCTCCGGCAAAAACTATAAAACCGCCGAAATGCTGGTGGTCGGTCAATTCGATGACCTGAAAATCAACAAGGTCGTCAAGCTGGATGCCCAGAAGGTCTCTTTCCGCGGCGAAGCGGAAAAGGCGTTTTTTGCTCCCGGCGAAACGATGAAATTTTCTTTTACCGTGAATTTCGGCGATCAGCCGGTTCCGGAAAAACCGTATTCGCTAAAATGGACCCGTACCGGCGATGACGGCAAAAAAGCCGCCGGTACCGAAACTGTAATTTCCGGCAAACCGGTTGAAGTTACGACCAGTCTGGACACCCCCGGATTTGTCCGTATCCAGGCCGAGCTGGCAGACCCCAAAGGCCGGACCGTCGCGAAAAAGAATAGTAACGGACAACTGGAAAACATCGCCTTTGACGGCGGAGCCGGCGTCGAGATCGAAAAACTCCAGCCTGCCGCCGATGAACCCGCCGATTTTGATGCTTTCTGGGAAAAACAGAAGGCCAGACTCGCTGCAGTTCCGGTCAAATACAAAATGGATAAAATCAGCAAGCCGGATGCCGCCGTCGAAGTCTACGCCGTTTCCATTGATTGCGCCGGATCGCGTCCCGCAACCGGCTATCTCACCATTCCGGCCGGTACCAAGGATAAATCGCTTCCGGCCTCCGCCGGCTATCACGGCTATGGAACCGGGGTGCAGAAAGCGCCGGCCGGCGGGCCGGACAACCGCATTCATTTCGATATGAATGCGCACGGATATGATCTGGGCCAGAACGACGCATATTACAAGGATTTCTTTGAAAAAATCAAGTCCAACGGTCAGGGTTATGCATTTGATCCCAAACAAAATTCCGACCCCGAAACGGCTTATTTTAACGGTATGGCGCTGCGTTTAATGCGTTCGCTGCAATTTCTGAAATCCCTGCCGCAGTGGAACGGCAAAGATCTTACCGTATCCGGCGGCAGCCAGGGCGGCCTGCAAACTATCTGGGCGGCGGCGCTGGATCCGGATGTCACCGGCGCCAATTCCGGCATCACCTGGTGCTGTGATTTTGCCGGACCGACCAAAGGCCGTCTCGGCGGCTGGAGACCGGATTATGTGCCGGCGCTGAATTATTATGACAGCGTCTTCCATGGCAAACGCATCAAATGCCCGGTTGTGATTTCCCGAGCCGGACTTGGTGACTATGTTTGCCCGCCGTCCGGTCTGGCAATCCTTTATAACAACATCAAGTCACCCAAAAATATTGTATGGGTTCAGGGCTCGACACACGGTTTCGTGCCCCAGAATCCGCAAAAATTCGTAGTGGAGCAGAAATAACGAGGTAATTGCAAAAGAAGTCAGGAGTCAGAATAAAGCCGGATTTTAGTTCGAATTCCATTCTAGATTCTGAATTCTAAATTTTGTAGCTCTTGCAGAGCCATTCTAAAAATAACGCCGTCTGAACTATTCTTTGGACGGCGTTTTTTCCTGTCCCTGATATTTTGAATTTAGCTGACCGGCTTTCTGAATGATCTGCTGTTTGTCTTTTTTATTCTGGTCATGAGCGGCATACATGCTTTTCATGGTGGCGGCCAGGATTATCAGCAAAGCCGCCGCCAGCATCAGAACAAAGATCGTGGCGAAACCACCCTGTTTTTTGATGTCCGGTTTCATTGCGCTCCTCCTTCCACACAGGCTGCGATACGGGTGTATTTATTCAACTGCAATTGATCTTTTGAATTCAACATATTGACATTCATGACTATGCGCGGCGGCTCACCCTGACTATTTTCCAGCGAGAACGTCACCGCAAAGCCTTTCGGCAGCGCGAAACTCTTATCCACGCCGCCAGCGGTGAAAACCAGCCGGTTGTTGTCCATTGCAATAACTGAGCCGTTATTGAAAACGACTTTATCCGGCTTGACCATGAACGTTTCGCCGTTGCCATGCACAAAACTGCGCAGATACTTTGAAACCACGCTGACGGATTTTATCTGAACCGCCTTGTCAGTGTATTTGCTGTTGATTTTCTGGCTTTTATAATAAAACAGCAGCGCCATATTCAGCAGCAGCCCGACAAGCCCGATCACCGCCAGCATTTCTATCAGCGAGAATCTGTTTATTCTTTTTACTGTTGACATTTTATCTGCACCTCAATCAGCGGTTTGCCGTTATTCTTAATAATGGCAAGCATGGCCCCGTCCGGCTTCGGCGTGAAGCCGGCAAGCATTTTCGTCCGGTCTTTAATCCCGCTTTTTTCATATTCGTCCAGGAAAATTCTTTTTACATCCTCAACATTATACTGTTTCTTATGCTCAAGCCGTTCAAGGGTGTTGTCAACCACCATCAGACCGCAGCTCTCGTCGGTGAAAGATTTATCCATCCGCTGAATCGTATTGGTGGTGGCGAAAAAGCACACGGTCAGGATCATGAGCAGCCCCAGCGCGAAAATCATTTCCGGCATCAGGTAAAATCTTAGATGAAATTGTTTTTCAGTTTTCATAGTAAATATGCATCCTTTACATCTATCATGCCGTCCGCCGCCATTTTTTCAGCGACATTCTGCAAATGCGCCATCGGATATTCTTTAATCTTCTTCCTGAGTTCGCTCAAGGCCGGATTGGCGATAATAAAATCCTTCCAGGCGTCATCGGGAACCAGCAGCGCCGCCAGCGGTATTCTGATTTCGCCGGAATTGGACTTCAACAGCCGCTGGCTGACTATCCCGGTAATGGCGGACGCCACCAGAAACGGTTCAAAACCCTGATGCAGGATTCTGGCATATACCGACGGAATATCGCCGGCGTGGAAAGTGGTGATGACACGGTGCCCGGTCAGCGCCGCGTCAAGCGCCACCTTGACCACTTCCCGGTCGCGCATTTCGCCGATCACCAGCGTTTTGACGTCCTGCCGCAAAGCGGCGCGCAGCGCCAGCGGATAATTCCATTCCTCCCCTGCCCTGGACAGCGACACCTGGGAAATGCCGGGAATGCGGCATTCCACCGGGTCTTCAATGGAAATGATCGAGGCGGGATCCTGATTGTTTTTCAGCAGTTCCCGCACCAGCGCGTAAATCGTGGTGGTTTTGCCGCAGCCGGTGGGGCCGGTCAGCACAATCATCCCGCTGTTTTTGCTGAGCATCATCTGCAACTGGCTGACCACTTCCGGCGCGAAATGCAGTTCATCGAGATATTGCGGCGTCATGGCTTTATCCAGAATCCGGACAGTGATCCGTTCGCCGTTGACCGTGGGCATGACCGCCACCCGGAATTCAACATTGCCGAATCCGGCGTCATCCTTGATCACGCCGTCCTGCGAAATTTGATTGCGGTAGGTCAGCAGCTGCGCCATAACCTTGAGCCGCGAGGTACATTGCGCCCCGGCTTCGGAGTCAATGCGGTATAATACCCGCTGTTCACCGTTGATCTTGCAGCGGACGCTGTAGACATCTCCTTCCGGCAGCCAGTAAATATCGCTGGCATGGAGCGCAACGGCTTCATTCAGTATCCGGTCTACAATCTTATGCGGTTCCAACTTATTGATATCCATAATAGATGTTTCCTGTGTCTAAACTTTACTGATAATTAAAACCAGCGCGTAAAAAACCGAATATGCCACTCCGAATACGACTGATGCATTTATGAAAATGCACAGCAAAGCTAACCAGAATGTATTTCTCCGCACATGCCGGATAGCGTTATGATACAGCCAGTCAGTCATGGTGTCGAACCCGGCGACTATATTCTGCCGGGCGGCGGCATTGCAGATGATCCACTCATTCAAGGGCTGATTCAAGTTCATCTGACGCCAAGCTTCAAGCCAGTCGGTGCCGTTTTCCATCTGCCTGATGCAACGTCCAAGTTTGCGGCGCAGCCACAAATGGGGGCAACCCTTCTGGCTGAACTTCATAGCGTTAAGAATATCTTCACCGGCTGACAAATACGATGAGATTGAAGCCGACAATTCCAGCATTGCCATGTTTTTTAACTGCTGTCTGAAATACGGCAGATGAATCATAATTTCCTCTATTAGCATCGTAAATATCCCCCTGAAATTCCTGAACAGGATCAGAAACAGCCCTCCCAAAAGAAGTATATAAAATAGATTCTGTCCGAACAATGAATATAGAGATAGAGCCGCGCCAGTAAAGCCGCTGTTGAATGGAACTTTCATTCCGCCAAGCAATTCATCAAATATTTTTTGAAAATTGGGCAGGATGAATATTGTCAGAAAAGCTAGAACGCAAAGGATAAGAGTAAATTCCAGAAATGGAATGGTCATGGTGATCCGGTAGGAAAGCCGTATTTCCGATGCCAGATTCATTCTTTTGGCAAAATGCGGCAGCACCTCCGGCAGCCGCCCGTCCTTTTCCGCTTTTTCCACCGCCTGCAAGTAATATTCCGGCAAAAAATATCCCAGACGTTTGCGCAACGCCCGATAAAGCGGTAACCCATTAAACAGATCGCCGTAAACCGCTTGCAGACATAAGTTCCAGTTGCGGGAATTCGGCATGAGAAAAATTATTAATCCGTGACGCGGACAGCCGGTATCAGTCAGCGACAAAATGGCCTGGTGAAACGGAATATTATTATTTGCCGCCCACGCCAGAGAACTAGCCAGCA
>CAIMFA010000975.1 GCA_903840185.1 uncultured Lentisphaeria bacterium
AAAAGGAGCCACCGGCAATAGTGTAATTGCCTATCCCGGCGCAATCTGGGCCGATGTGCTTGGAAGTACCATCGAAGAAATGGCTAAAGCCGGCTTTGCCGCCGCATATATGGATTCAGGCAATCATGGCGGAACTTATTTGAATTTCAACGCTGATTGTTCAAGAGATTCCGGTGGCGGCAACAGTTATATCAAGGACAATCAGCGCCTGCTGGTATCACTGCGGGAACGCGCAAGAAAAATCAATCCTGATTTCTGTTTCACCGCGGAAAGCTTCTGGGAAGGCAACATTGCCGCTCTCGACGGTATCCTGGTTTGCAATACCACCAATGTATATCTGGAGGGCAGCCGCGTCACGGCGATTCCGATGGCGCAAACGGTCTATCATGATTATTGTCTTATGTACAGTGTATGGCCAAGTAAATCGGATCTTGAACGCGATAACGGACGCGGTTACATCGCCAAGCATGGACTGGCGTTCACCTGGGGCGTGAAACCGGGATGGAATATGCTGCCGTTCCTGTATAAATTTGAAAATCATCAGATTGCTCATGCAGCGTCACTAAAACGTTACGAGGCATATTCTAAATCGAAAAAGTTCCTGGTTTTTGGTCAAATGCTGCGATCTCCGGAGATAGTCTCTCCCAATGAATTTCTGCCGGTAAAATGGCACATTTCATATTCCGACAGATATCACAGTGTGAACATGCCGTCTGTATTAAGTACAGCATGGCGTTCTCCTGACGGGAAACTCGGGATTGTTTTATATAATATTTCCGATAAAGTTCAAAAAATGACGTTGAAGCTTGACTGCAAAGAATACGCCATAAATAAAGATGGAAACTTACAATTTGTTTCACTGTATCCGGAAGGTAAATCACTTACGGACAACGGGGGCAAAAATCATGTTGAATTAACCACTGAAATCCCGCCATCAAGCCCGCAGGTTATAGAACTTAGATAAATCGTTCTGATACACAAAATCTATATATTGTCTCCACGTTGTCACAAAACGGCGGGGAGACTGTATTCTCAAGCATGGAAAATATCAACAATATCAGGAAATTACGCTTATGAAAAAAATTGCATTACTCATCTCGGTAATGACGCTGCTTTGCTCATGTTCCATAGCGGAAGTAGTCCTGCGTCAGAATGGAGATGTTCTGTCGGTAAAAAATGATTGTTATCAGGTGACATTCGCAGGGAAAAGCGGTTATATGATGAGCGGCCTGAGCGCGGGCGGCGCCAGCTGCCGGTTAAGCGGCTATATGGCAATCAGCAGCGACAGCGAGCAGGAAAAATATATTGAGAGTTTTGCCGCCGCTCCGAAGAAAACATTGCAATTCCAGGCCAAAGTTAAGTGCGAGGTATTGAAGAACAGCGCCTCCGGAGCCGTCATAAAACTAAGCTGGGACTTTCCCGGCGGCAGCGCCGCCGATATAATAACTTTTTCAGACGGTCCGCTGATCAAGCACGATGTTCAGATGTCTTTCAGTCAAATCATGTTTGAAGCATATTACAATTTAGAATCGCCGGACTTAAGCAGTTTACAGGGTGAAAGTATTTTCTACCCGGATAACGCACGAGTTAAAAGCATGTGGTTCAATGGCTTTGCAACAGCTTCCCCGGCTTGGAAATATGCATGGAATCCTGTTAAGAAACTGGGGTTCGGACTGATTTGCCCTGACCGGCAGGGATTGTCCGGTATTCATTATTTCATGCGCGGCGCGCAGGAGGGATTGAGCGGCGATTTAACTTGCATGAAATTGATATGCAGCCAATTGCGCTATAGAAAGCTTCCTGCTGAAGTAAAATTCACATTCTATGTAATCGCCGGCGGCAATCCGGCAGCGGTTGAAAAGCCGGCATCCGCTGAACTGCCGCCGCTAAAACCAGTTACGGTTGAAAAAGTATGGCCGAAAAATCTGATCACCAGGATAAATGGAAATAATATTGCTTCAATAAAAGTATGTAATCGTTCGAATAATATAAAAAGAGTTAAACTGGAAACCCGGCTGGAATGGGGGATTGAATTCAAGAAAATCATTGACTCGCGGAATTTGGAACTGCAGCCCGGAGAAACCGGAGAATATAATGTTCAATGGTCATGTCCGCCACAAATGCAGTGGGGGATGACTTGCCGCACTGATGCTTATATAGACGGCAACCTGATTGATTCCCTTGAAGAGTATTGTGCCGTTTCCGATTTCCCACCGGCGGTTGCCGGTGTCAGCATATTAAATCCCGGATTCTGCCGCCAGGAAGGCTCCGAGGCCGTCTGGATTGAACAGCTGAGACACAGTTATGTCGGGGTGATTGAATATTACTGCTGGTATCCGTCAGCCATTGGCGGCTTGACGCCGACGCAGGACCAATGGAATCCGCATACCGAATCGCAGGGAGCTTATAATGTGGTATTAACCAAAAAGTTCTTGAAAACTCTAATTAAGGAAGCTCACTCAAACGGAATGTGCATATATGCCATGATTACCGGCATGACAAACTTCAGGAATGGTTTGGAAAAACCTGAACTTTTGCAGTATTGCGAAAATGGACAGCCCAGCATGTATAACGGAAAGATTTACGACAATCAGCGGTTCACTGTTGCCAATGTCAATGCTTATGATGAGAAATTCGCGTATGAGTGGGGCAGAGAAATGGCCCGGTCGGTCGATATGTTCGGCTGGGATGGCTGCCGCTGGGACTGGGCGTTTATTCCTAACGCTCCGAACGACCCTCTGTACCAGAATAAAACTGGCGACACAACTCTTCCGGAATGGTTGAATGACAAAGGCCTTCCTTCGAGAAAACTTTATCCTGATCCGGATACTGTTGCCTCAAAAGCTTTACGGTCATGGCGCAAGGCAGTGGAGGAACAGCATCCGCAGTTCGTGTACGGAACCAATGGTTTTGCTGATGCGGCGGCATTCCGGAGAAATCCGGAATATTGCAAAACCGCCTGGAGGAAATCAATGCTCCTGTTTGAGTATCTTCTCGACTTTTCCGGCAAGGAACTTAACACCTGGCAGAAATGGGCAAAAAACTTGACTGAAGACTGCCAGCGGGTGCGCCCGGACGGCGCCCAGCCGATTGTCGGATTTATGCGCGGCCTGCTTCCCGGGTCAGTGTCCATGAATCTGGCACAGTATATCTGTTTTGCCTCCGGAGTTAAATGGTGGGACGATGGCTACGCTCTGGACATAACTGACAAGCGCTATATACGCATGCAGTTTATGGTCCGCTTTTCCGAGTACTACTTTGACAATGCTTTTATGTTAATACCGGAACGCCGCCGTGACAAAGAAATAACGGTTTTATCCAGTCCAAGAGTTTTCTGGAGGCAGTTTGTTTATGAGCGTCCGGTAAATAACGGCAGAGATGTTACAGTCCATTTAATCAATCTGCCGGAAAATGATTACATCTGCCAGCGGCATGAGGTTCCGCCGGTCAGAGAAAATGTGCAAATATCAGCAATGCCGCAGGCTGGAGAAAAATTGGAGGAGGCCTGGGCAATGCTGCCGCATCCCAATCCGCACGCTTTAAAACTGGAACTGAAAAACAATACCGCCGTGCTTCCGGAATTGACTGACGCCGCGATTATTCTCTTAAAATTCAATAAAACAGAGGGGAAATAGACTATCATGATAAGAATGATATTGATTATTGCTCTGCTTCTGCAAGTCGTGGCAGTCTATGGACAGGGCAGAATTATTTTTCAGGAAAATTTCGATAAACCGGCAGCAACATCCGGACTTGACGCATTGGGCTGGTCAGTCAAAGCTAAACCGGATTGCAGCTCATATACGGTAAAAGACGGAAAACTTTTCATCAGAATAACACCGCATAAATTTCATGATGGCTATGCCGAAATTGAAGTTCCGGTATGCCGCAAAGGCCGGCTGGATTTTGATGCCTGTATTGATCATGGCAGCACAGGAGAACGCGGTACCGGATTGACCATGGATCTGTACAATATCAGCACTTTCTGGCATGATTACTGCGAAGACTGGAGGCTTTACTTTCCGGAAGCCGCGGCCAGGCGTATGAACGGCTTCAATATTGAACCTGTAGGACATCAGGCAATCGGGCCGTTCAAAAAATCCAAATGGTCGCATTACCGGATTATTTTCGACACGGATAAAGACCGTGTGGAATGTTTCATTGACGATATGAACGATCCGGCGTTCATCAAAGGAGATGCGGCAGTTCTAGGGCGTTCTGAATATCAGGGAGGAAAATTGCGCATCGGCAGCATGGGTGTATGCAACGGACCGTATGAGTGCGTTATTGACAATATTATACTCCGCAGCAGTGACGACGCACCGCAATCAGCGGTGGAAAATCCAGCGGAACTGTATCTGCTCTTTCGCGGAATTGCTTTCGATTATTACAACATCAGCGGTATACTGCAAAGCAGCGGTATAAAATCGCAAAATATCAGGAATTACGATTTAACGCTTTGGCGCAGTTCATACACAGCGGAGAATCCGTTCAAATATGATAAACTGCCGGGGAATAATTCCATCCTTCACGCTAAGACTATTGTCATGATTGATGCACCATGCGGTCCGCGTAGCGCGCTGCCTGATTTTATCCTGAAAGACATCGTTCAGCGCGTTGAAGACGGAGCGCGTCTGGTGGTATTCGGCGGTCTGTTTTCACTGGATAAAGGAGAATTCAAAGGAAGCGCACTGGAAGCGCTGCTGCCGGTGGAGATAAACTCCCCGTGGCAGGTAAAAGGCTCCGCCGAACCGTTAACCATCGAACCGGTTGATTCGCAATTCTCAAAAATTGATTGGAGTTCAAAACCGTGCGTTTACTATTATCATGATCTGGTGCTTAAGAAAGACGCGTCCGTGCTGCTCCGGGCCGGCGGGAAACCGCTGCTGGTAAGCAGAAAATACGGCAAAGGCGAAGTTGTCGTTTTCCTGGGAACCGTTTGC
>CAIMFA010000976.1 GCA_903840185.1 uncultured Lentisphaeria bacterium
ACGCGTTCTCTTCATCGGGGATTCAGACACCTGCCTAAATTACCGGTTCTCCATCGCCGCGGTAAAGCTGGCGGAATTGATAAAACCGATCCCGCTGCTTCTGCCGCGCCTGCCGCTGAACGGGCCCAAAGGAATCGATGACCTGAAGGAGTCTATAAATCATGAAATTTAATGACTTGGTAAATCCATTGTTCGACAATGCCGTGCCGGTATCCGGGCAGACTCAAGAAACCTTATGCCTTAAACTTTTTCTCGATCAAATTGAACCTGTCGCAGAACTTACCGGAGCAGAACGCCAAAAGGCAGAAGATCGTATTGGCGAAATCGGATTGTTTATTTCTAAATCCCCTTCACTTTTCAATACTTTTACCGAAAAATTACAGTCGGCGCTGTCAATCAGGCCGAAACAGTTGCAGCAGCTTATTCAAAGGGCGCGGAAAAGGGTACGCGAGGGAAGCGGAAGCATAAAATCCGATACACGGTATAACAGTAGTTCAGACCCCGGCGAGAATACAGCATCGAAGAAATTACAGGCCGAACTGTTTCAAATCTCCCAGCAGCGACTCTCGGCAGAACAAAGGGACGAACAGATCGCAGCGGCAGTCTTAAAATGCCTGAAAGCGCGCGGAAGTTTTTACCATCATAAAGATATCAGAGATTTCGAGCATTGCCTGTATTTTGACAATGCGCAGAAGCGGCTGTTGCCTCTGACCGGGGATGAATTTCAGAGCTGGCTTTCATTCTTTACGGGGATCAATATGAGCATGAAACTATTCTCCTATGTGCACAAGGCATTGCTGGTTGAGGCATTGTCCGGAAAAAGTACAAGAGGGATAGTTCCTGATCGGTTCTGGGCTGCGAGAGTAAATGCTGTCTATATGTCGAACGGCGACGGACAGGTAATCAGAATTACTCCAAACAAAGTTTCACTTGAGGACAATGGTGTAGACGGTGTCTTGTTTGCCTCCGGTTACACTCTTGCTCCATGGGAACTAACAAACCCTAAAGATCCGTTCAGCTCGTGCCGGGTATTCAGTGAAATGAAGCTCATCAGCCCACACGGATTGGATTTACTGCGGACGTGGTGTGTGGCATTATTCGCTGACCAGCAGACAAAACCGCCGCTTGTGCTTACCGGTCCTGTCGGCAGCGGTAAAACAAAGACGGCAGTAGCTGTCTTTGAACTACTGGGCATTTTTCCGCGCGTCACAAAACTTCTCGAAGACGGGGAAGACGGGTTCTGGACTTCAATGGACCTCGGCGGGTTATTCTGTCTGGATAACGCCGACACTAAATATAAATGGCTGGCTGACGCTCTTGCGGCGGCTTCCACTGGCGGTAAACATGAAAAAAGAAAACTCTACACAGACTCCTCCGTCGTAAGGCAGGAGGCAAAATCGGCACTCGTTGTGACCAGCGCCAATCCATCTTTCGCCAGTGACGCCGGACTGGCCGACAGACTGCTTGTCGGACGTATGGAACGACGGGAAGACACCGAGGATACTTCGCTTTCCAGAGAAGTCGCCGAGAACAGGGACGCCGGGCTTTCGTGGTTAGCTGAGACTTTATCAAAGACGCTGGCTGATGACGCCCCTGTGGGAAAAGGGTTGAACAAACGCCACCCGGATTTTGCCATCCTGGCCGTCAAGATTGGGCGCGCAACCGGCAGAGAACAGGAAGTAATCGCGGCATTGAAAAATGCCGAGGCTGATAAGTCTAAATTCAACATTGAAAATGACGAAATAGGTCTGGCTATTATAACTTTGATTGAAACAGAAAATAACTTCAATGGCAGCGCCGCAGAGCTGTTCGACAAACTTCAAAAAATAGAACCCGCAATAGCCAGAAAAAGCACCGTACAGCGTCTGGGCAAGCATCTTAAAGCCGTCTGGCCGCACCTGGAGCAGGTTTTTGAGGTTGGCTGCAAGCCAGGACACGGCGGGGTCAATCAGTATTACATAGGCCGACGTGGTGGGAGTGGTGGGTGTGAAGGGGGGATTTCCTATAAACCTATTTCAGAGACATATGTAAAAAGTCTTGGAAAAGCGGCTCTGACTCCCACCACTCCCACCATTGCTATAAACATTAGTACGGGCGCTGGCCCCGATGCCTCTGCCGGAATTGAAGTTGAGGAGACCGTAATATGATTTCGATAAACTATCTTGCAACAAAAGGTATCCAGTTCGTTGCTGAAGACGGCAACATCCGTATACGTGCCCCAAGGGGCTTACTGTCAGCGGAGGTACTGGCCTTCATCCGGACCAACAAGCAGGCACTGCTTGGATATTTACTGCGGGGGCAGTACGGGAAAGTCGCAGCCGACATAAGCCTGTCTCCCCACGGTTCGTTTCCAGTTCTGGAATGGACCGAGACAACCGGCAACATCGGCACAGTATTGTCATTGGACACAGAAACCACTGTGATTCCTGATAACGACCGGGTAACAGTTCCGACGCTCGTGCTGGCTACTGCAATGTCTGCCATTGGTGAGTGTTTTTACATCGCACCTTCAAATCTGAAGTCTTTCCTGGACGTTCATAAAAATTCTGTTCTTATATTGCATAACGCGCCGTTCGACCGGGCCGTCATCCTCCAAGCAGTCGGTATTGATCTCTGTGACTGGCTGGATAAAGGGTTGCTCCATGATACTGGTTTGTTGTATCGGCTACTGATTCTGGCAGAAAAAGGCGATGTTCCGGAAAAATGGTCGCTGGACCTGCTCGCAGAAAAAAATCTGGACATTGATCTGCCCAAAGATGATTTGATACGGCTCACTTTCGGCCAGTACCTGAAACCGGACGGGGCGGTTGACATCGACAGCATCAGCGAAGAGCATCTTGACTATGCGGCCAAGGACGCAGCTGTTACCTTCATGCTCCACGCCGCCCTGATGACCAGAATAGATTCCGTCTGTGACTTGCACGGTGTTCAGCCATCGCTCCTGCTGGGCCATGACATCCACCTAAAAGCGGCAATCGCCCTGGATGTGGTTTCCCGGAACGGCATGAGTATCGATCCCGTCCAGGTAAGCCTCCTGAAACATAATCTTGATACAGAAAAATCACGGCTGCTGCTTGAGCTTTCCAGCAAGTTCGGCTATACCCCCGGCAGCGGATCGGCAACAGTGTATCAATCCATCATGAGCGGCATTGAAGAGAAATCCGGCATTACTTTCCAGAGGACAAAAACCGGTAAGATCACTTCCGCTGAAGACGATCTTGAAGCTTATCGCGAACATGAATTCATAAATCTGTTTCTGGCCTATAAAGGCATTGAGAAAATCACTTCAACCTTTATCTCCAAGCTTGATGGCAGGCCGAGCGTACACTCCAGGTTCAATCCGCTTGTCTCAACCGGCAGGGTCAGTTGTGCATCTCCGAACATCCAGCAGCTTCCGC
>CAIMFA010000977.1 GCA_903840185.1 uncultured Lentisphaeria bacterium
AAGAAAAGTTGAAAGTGAAATGAAAACCGGGAATATTTCTCACAGAGTTCACAGAGCAGGTGTCCAAAATGGGGGCAGGCGGTATTCCTCCTGGGAGCGCCGGTCGTCGGACCGGCTTTCATGGATTTATTTCGATCAAAGCAAAAACAGTCGAAAGCCGGTCCGACGACCGGCGCTCCCAGGGATAGGCAATTTAGAACTTGCAGGACGGGTGTCCAAAATGAGGGAGACAGCTGTCCAAAATGGGTTTGGTGTAGAGCCGTCCGTGCCGGACGGAGGATTGAAACTCCTCTCGCAGAGCGAGAGCGCTACACCGGAACGGTTCTGCACAAGGGTGTCCAAGTTGTTTGAAAACCATATAAATAACTGAAATGCGTTGTGCTCAACGGGTCTCTAAATCCTCGGAGTGGATGTCCAAAATGAGTAAAATGATTTCTTTGTGTCTCTGTGTCTTTGTGGTTAAACGGCTCCGGACAGGGGTGTCCAAAATCATATAAACAGGCTGCGTAGTTCTGTGACTCTGGCGCGGATGTCATCGGCCTGGGTGATTTCGGTAACCATCGCGATTTTTGCGGCACCGCAGGAGATAAGTTCCGGGATATGGCGGGCTTTGATGCCGCCCATTACGGTGAACGGCAGTCTTACCTGAGCGGAAATCGCTTTCATGGTTTCCAGGCCGATTGCGCCGCAGGCTACGGCTTTAGTGCCGGTCGGATAGATCGGGCCGATATTGATATAGTCAGCGCCGGCGGCCTGCGCGGCAAACGCCTCCTCAAGATTATGGGTGGAGTTGCCGATGATAAGACTGGAGCCGAGTTTTTTTGCCGGTTCCAGCGGCAGGTCATCCTGGCCAAGATGTACGCCGTCGGCGTCCGCCGCCAGGGCAATATCGAGATGATCGTTCAGAATCAGCAGCATATTGAACTGAGCCGTGATTTTGCGGTATTCCAGCGCCAGGCGGTAGACTTCGGCTTTGGTTTTATTCTTTTCCCGCAACTGAACGATTTTAGCTCCGGCTTCGGCGATCTGGCGCAGTACGTCCAGCACATCACGGCCGCTGGTAAACTCGGAGGAAATCACCGGATAGATATCAACACGGGAAAAAGCATCCATTTTTTCGGCTTTGGTGCGGAACGGGCTGCTGTTCAATTTATACCTCTTCGGGTTTGGGCTTGAAATCCGGGCAGTCATCCATCGGATTCACTTCTTTCTTATGCAGGGTGCAGCGGCTTAGAAACGGGTGCGCGATAAAGTGCGAACAGTCGCGGCAGAACTGTTTCTCGTCATCATTGACTTTGATTTCAGGTCTGACCTCGGCTTCAGTATGCAGCAGCGCGGCGAATCCGGACAGCGCTTTGCCTTTCTCGGCGGCGGCGTTTTGCGGCTCAGGAAAATCGGCGATTTTCTCCCCGCAGATGGCGCAGGCAAGCACTCTGCCGACTTTGGTCCAGCCGTCCATCAGGACTTTCTCCTTAAGCGCGGTGCTCTGTCCGCAATGCGGGCACTCGGTGAATTCTCCAGCTTTCATTTAACCTTCAACTCCGTAAATTGCTGTCATACGTTGATGAATAAATATAGCTCAAGGGGATAATTATTGCAAGCACACAGAGACAACATGTCTCAGTCGTAGTCTAATTTCAACGGGACATTGTGTCTCGTTTTGTGAATATAGGCATTTCACTTGAATAATGCGGCAAGTATGGTTATAATTATAGTATGGAGCCGATTGCAAAATTAGTCAGAATTCAGGAGTCAGGAGTCAGGAGTCAGAATAAATCCGGATTTTAGTTCGAATTTCATTCTGAATTCCAGATTCTGAATTCATGCAGAATTTGAGTTTTGCACTTAGCCAGTATGTATAGGATCTGCCACAGTTCAATAATTTGGCATGACAGTTGCTATTACCATTTTCCAGATAATATAATCCGGGAATACCGGAAATTAATAAACAGGAGGTGTAGTATGTTAGCAAGATTAAATGACAATTGGAGTCTGTTAAATCCGTGGCGCACGGTCAACGGGCTTCAGAAGGAACTGCTGGGACTGTTTGACGATTTCAATGAAAATTTGAACCGTTATCGTGCCGGCTATCCGCAAATGATAGTGGAAGACGCCGAAAAGGAATTGACAGTCAAAATGTCGCTTCCCGGATATGAATCCAAAGACATGGATATTGAAGTAGTCAGCGATTTTCTGACTATCCGTGCTGAAAGAAAAGCTCCGGAACTCAAGAAAGACGAAAAATTCCTGCATCGTGAAAGATCATTCGGCAAGATTGAAGAAAGTATCAAACTTCCGTCAAAAGTCAAGAGCGGCAAAGTAAACGCCAGGTATATCGACGGTGTTCTGGTAATCACGCTGCCGAAGGAAGAAGCGGAAAAACCGCACGTCGTCAAAATAAGCTGAGAGTTTACGGAAAATTGATTTAACATGGAGGATTGAAAAATGTCTGATATAGTAAGAAAAGAAAATAAGGCGGAAGTCAAAAAGCCGGAAGTCAGCAAGCTGGAATACATCGAATTTGCGCCGCCGTCCGATGTGGTTGAAAACCATACCGGAATAGTGGTGCTGCTGGATGTGCCGGGCGCGACCACGGAAAAACTTTCCGTCAATGTCGAAGACCGGATTCTGAAGATCGAAGCGGACACCGACCTGGCGCAGCACGGCAAGCATGTCCGTTACAAAAGGTCGTTCCAGATTTCCCATGAAATCGCGCTCGATAAGATTTCCGCGAAGATCAAGGACGGAGTGCTGCGGCTGGAACTGCCGAAAGCTGAATCCGCCAGAGTGCATAAAATTAAAGTTACAACGGAATAATTGAACCCGGCCAGTGCGGCCTTAATACGCCCCTGTCCGCAGCCGGACAGGGGTTTTTAATATAACAGTAGACAGTAGACATGTAACACGGATAGAACTGAATATCCAATATCCAACAAGGAATTTCCAATGACGAAGGAAAAAAGTGCGCCAAAGAAGTCCGCGCTCTTTTACTTGGACATTGGATATTCCGTGTTGGTTATTGGATATTGGGAATGAAAAGCTGCAACCCGTCCC
>CAIMFA010000978.1 GCA_903840185.1 uncultured Lentisphaeria bacterium
AGAGTTGGTTTTGAAAAGTGACGTCTTGCCCTGCCATATGCAAAAATATGTTTTTTTGACGCAATTAACATTCTGTTCGCTTTTCCTTCGTCAGTTGGATCCGTGTTGGATATTGAATAAGGTTTTAGGTTTTCATTTCGGCTGTTTCATGTTGGATATTGGATACTCCGTGTTGGATATTGGATATTCCGTGTTGGATATTGGATATTGAGTATGGTGCGGCTATGCTGCACTGTGTTCTCTGTGCCCTCTGTGGTGAAAAATGCCTTGGTTTTCAGTTCCATAGACGGCATTTACCCCAGCCAGCAGCTGTCGCCGGTTTCCGCATGCTGACGCAGCAGATTCCGCTTGATCTTGCCGGAAGCGGTTTTCGGCATACTGTTGACAAACTCTATTTCGCGCGGGTATTTATAGGGGGCGGTGATGGTTTTGACGTGCTTCTGCAGTTCTTTCACCAGCGATTCGCGCGGTTCAAAGCCGGGATTTAGGACGACATACGCCTTGACTTTGGAACCCCGGAGCGGGTCGGGGGCGGCGACCGCCGCCACTTCATGCACCGCCGGATGGTCCATCATCGCCTGTTCCACCTCGGAAGGCCCGATCCGGTAGCCGGAACTCTTGATGATGTCATCAATGCGCCCGGTGAACCAGAAATAGCCGTCTTCATCCTGCCAGGCCTTGTCGCCGGTATAGTAATAGTCATTGACGAAAGCGGTGCTGTTGCTTTCCGGATTGTTGATATATTTAACGAACAGTCCGACCGGCCGCGGCTCCATTTTTACCGCGATTCTGCCTTCCCCGCCAGTTTTCACCGGTCTGCCGTTGTCATCATGGAGCTCGATCTGCCAGCCCGGACAGGCTTTGCCCATCGAGCCGGGGCGGTATTCCAGGCAGGGGAAATTGGCGATCATGCAGACGGTTTCGGTCTGGCCGTAAGCTTCATAAATATCCAGGCCGGTGCCCTCCTGCCAGAGCCGGACCGTATCATTGAACATCGGCTCCCCGGCGGAGCAGCAGTGGCGCAATTTACGGAAATCAAATTTGCTCAAATCCGCGAGCACCAGCATGCGGTAGATGGTCGGCGGAGCGCAGAACGTGGTGACTTCATATTTCTCCATCAGCGGCAGGATTTCCTCGGCTTTGAATTTTCCCCGCATATCGAGAACAAACACGCAGGCGCCTTCAATCCACTGCCCGTAGTATATCCCCCAGGAACTTTTCGCCCAGCCGGTATCGGCAACCGTGTAATGCAGGTCGGTGCTCTTCAGGTCGTGCCAGAATCTGGCGGTGACCTGATGCCCCAGCGGATAACTGTAATCCTGCAGCACCATTTTCGGATGCTTATTCGTTCCGGAAGTGAAAAATATGCACATGGGATCGGACGATCTGGTTCTGACCGGACTTGCGGTTTTGACCATGTGATGGGAAAGCGCCAGCTTCGATTTGCATTGCTGCTGGTAACTTATCCAGCCGTCACGTTCGCCGTCAATAACCAGTTTGGCGCTGAGCGCCGGGCACTGTTCCTCCACTTCGTCAATCTTATGCGCGTTCTCCTGATCGGTAATGACCATTTTGAACTTTCCCGCATTCAGCCTGACCTGAATATCCTGGGCGGTCAGCATCGCCGGGGCCGGGCACTGCACCGCGCCCAGCTTGATCAGCGCGATCGAAAAGAACCACCATTCCGGCACTCGCGGCAGCATTAGAAAAACATGATCCCCCTTGCTGATGCCGCTTTTTATCAGCAGATTGGCCGCCTGATTCGAGTAATTAAGCAGATCCAGAAAAGAGAATTTCTTCTCCTCGCCGTTCTCTCCCACCCAGATCATCGCCAGTTTATTGCGATCTTTCTCCGCCCACTGGTCGATCACGTCATAGCCGAAATTGTAATACTCCGGGACTTCGATCTTAAACGCAGCGTACTCCCGTTCGTAGTCAGTCAGATTGTGGGCAGTTGTATTCATCGCTAAATCCCGCAGTTGAACAATAAGTTTATTTTGTTTAATAATGGAAAATTACAAAGTACAATATTTATTCGAAAAATCAACCGTAATCTTCATACTTCTCCATCTATTACTCGAACCAATCAAGCTTTTACCCCGAAGACAAATATACTTTTACCATGAAGAACATGAAGCTAAAGCCTGGGAGCGCCGGTCGCCTGACCGGCTTTATAATACATTAACCACGAAAAACAGACAATACCAAGCCAACCATCCACCAAGCAAGAAAGCAAAGCCGAAGATGAAAAGAAGTTCAACGATTTGCTCAAAAAGTACCCACAATCCGATGAGACAAGTACAA
>CAIMFA010000979.1 GCA_903840185.1 uncultured Lentisphaeria bacterium
GCTTGCAGACTCCTTCGCATCATTTATATGTCTCGCATCATTCATTTTCCCATTCTATGCCGATGAATTAATCAGTGTATTAGTCAGGCTGAAAAAACGGAAAAATCTGCTGGAGCCGCATCGCGGACATCTCTATCAACTGCTTGCTAACGAATTTAAAATTCCTCACTGGAGGATATCTGCATGCTACGGCATTATTCAGCTTGTCATTGCCGCCGGATCAATATGTCTTGAAAAATCACATCCTGTGTACCTTTGCTTGTGGCTGGCTGGATTTTTATTCTTTTTTGCCCTGGCTTATTACATTGCGATAAAAACTATAAATAGTAAAAGTACTGATCCAATTGAATCGAAATAATGTTATTTCCTTGAAATTTCCAGGAAATGCCTTCTATTCATATAGTGTTAAGATTTATGGTAAAACAGAGGATAGCGGTTAAAGATGAAAGTTAAAGTGATGAATATTTTAATGTTTTTTTATAATTTTATCCGGCAGCATCAGCGCCTGCGCCGGATGTTAATCGTATCCGGACATATTATCGGCTCGGCAATATGTTATTACTGCTCATTCCTTTTGCGTTTCGATGGCAGAATTACTGCCGAACTCTCCGTACTGCTGTTTGAAACTCTGCCCATATACATACTGATAACCGTACTGGCGCTGGCGCTGTTTAAACTTCACTCCGGGTTATGGTCTTATTTCAGCATTGATGATCTATTGAGAGCGGTTTATGCTTCATTATCGGCAAATATCACTTTTGCATTCTTCATTTATCTTATGGACAATTTGTCTTTCAGCAACTTCCCGCGATCCGTTTTTGTATTGAATTTCATTTTGCTTACGTTGTGGATAGCCAGCGGGAGACTGTTCGTGCGGTACATGCGTGAGTACATACTGCGCAAAAAAATGTCGCCCGGCAAATCTCAGGAACGGATATTAATTGTCGGCAATATCGATGATACTGATTTGATTCTGCGACTTTCCAAAACAATATCTCTGGGCCGGTTTGTCGGCGTGGTAACCGATAATCAGGATATGGATCAGACTAAAATACATGGTGTGCCGGTCCGCTACTGCAAATTGCGGGATATCGGGGATGCCGCAAAACGATTGAGGGTGAACAGTATTCTTATTCTTTCGCCGTTCCGTAAGCCCCGATATATGAATTTGATTATTGAGAGTTGCGCCCGTGCCGGTGTAGCCTGCCAGTTCCGGCAGATTCCTTCCATCTCTGATTTGACCCTGGGCAATGTCTCGGTTTCAATGTTTAAAAAGGTCAATATTGAAGATCTGCTGCACCGGGATGTGCAAAAACTCGACCGGAAGATAGTCAGGGAAAGCCTGCAGCATAAGAAAGTGATGGTTACCGGCGCAGGCGGCAGTATTGGTTCCGAGCTTTGCCGCCAGATAGCACGCTACACCCCTTCGGGGCTGGTATTGTTTGAATTCTCCGAATTCGCGCTATATTCGCTGGAGGCTGAACTGAGTTCTAATTTTCCGCACTTGAAAATCATTCCGGTGGCCGGCGACATCAGACATCCGGAAGAAATAAAGAATGCAATTGCCCTGGCCGGGGGGATTGACATTCTCTATCATGCCGCAGCCTATAAGCATGTTCCGCTTATGGAGGAAAACGTTCCGGCATGTTTCCGTAATAACGTCATCGGCACCAGCAGGCTTATTGAAGTGGCAGATCAGTGCGGCGTAAAACGGTTCGTCATGATCTCCTCCGACAAAGCGGTGCGTCCGAGCAATATCATGGGCGCCACCAAACGCATTGCGGAACGGCTGCTGATGGAACGTCCGCAGAACGGCACTGAATTTATGGCAGTCCGGTTCGGTAATGTTCTCGGCAGCAGTGGCAGCGTAATCCCGTTGTTCAAAAAACAGATTGAAGATGGCGGCCCGGTCACCGTAACCAGCCCGGAAGTACGCCGTTATTTCATGACGATTCCGGAAGCGGTTGACCTGGTGCTGCAAACTGGCGCAATCGGCGAAAACGGCAAAATATTTGTCCTGGAAATGGGTGAATGTGTGAAGATTGTTGACCTGGCAAAACGGATGATTGAACTTTCCGGCTTAATTCCGGATAAAGATATTAAAATCAAGTTTACCGGATTACGCCCAGGGGAGAAGGAATATGAAGAGCTGATTACAGAAGATGAAGATGTCGAGAAATCAGAATATGATAAAATCAGAGTGCTGAAGAAAAATCATTCCGGCATAGAGAATCGTATTGATGTAAATAGAATAGAGCAACTGGTGTCTGACAACGATGAAAAAGGATTGCGGCTTATTGCCCGCGAGTATGTTCCGGAAAATACATTTTCTGAATAATCGCAACTCATATAATAATTTGCTGTCTCAATCCATTTTTCCAGATAAGTGAACAAGTTTTCCGTATTCGAAAAATCTACATTTATTTCCAGCAATTAGGCATTGTTTCTTAAAGTATTTGGAGTATATTATAACTGTTGCATTTTATGCTGATTATCTAGAGTATTAGAGGAGTTTTTATGGAAGAGTTTAAGACTGAAATAGATTTGCAAAGCATTCTACGGATATTGATGAAATACTGCGTCGTCCTTTTAACGTGCGCGGTATTAGGCGGCCTCGCCGGCTGGAGTTTAAGCAAATGGGTGCTCAGCCCGGTGTATGAATCTTCGGTAACAATCTTTGCATGTGAATCCAATGAGGATGCGCGTTCTACTACTGTAACGAAGGCAATGGAACTCGATCTAAGTACCCGGCTGGTTAATGATTACAAAGAAATTATCACCAGCCGCAAAGTAAAAAAAGAAGTGTCCGTCCGGGTCAATGCAAAGTTCACCGGCGGTAGAAATAAATATTCGATTTCTTCTGACTTGCAGCGCAATACCAGAATTTTAAAAATCACGGTATCCGCATCCTCTCCGGAACTGGCGCAATTTGCGGCGTCAACTACTGCCGAAGTTTTCACCAATGTGGTGCGGGAGATTATGAATCTTAAAAACATTCAGATAGTAGACGTGGCGGAACTGTCTAATACTCCGGTAAAACCCAACCCGCTGTCCAACACTATCATCGGTTTTATACTCGGACTGGGACTGGCATTGCTTGGAGCATCAATCAAAGAATTACTGGACTGGACAATAAAAATCGCTGAAGAAGTTCCGGAACGTCTTGGAAAAAATGTGATCGGCACCATTCCGGAAGCCAAAAGTACTGACAACTCTAAAAAAGGAAGAGATAAAGCCAGACACAGTGTTATAAAACGCACTCCCCGCTTTTTTACTGCTGAAAAGGATAATCACGCAATAATCGAGGCGTTCAAGATCCTGCGTACTAATATTGAATTCATGATACCCGGCAAAAGCAAATCCAGAATCGTCATGTTCACCAGCGCCCTGCCTGGCGAAGGCAAATCAACCATTATTGCCAATCTGGCTTCATCCATGTGCGAGTCTGGAAAGAAGGTACTCGTTCTTGACTGCGACTTGCGTAAACCTTTCATGCACAAATTCTTCTCGGCAGATAACTCTAAAGGTCTGGTTTCCATTATTGTCGGCTCAGCGCTTTCCCAGGATGTTATTCACCGGAATATTCATGCTATAGGCCTTGACCTGATCAGCAGCGGCCCGATTCCGCCGAACCCGACGGAACTGCTGATGTCTGATAAGTTCAAGTTGCTACTTGAGGAACTGTCTCAAAGTTACGATTACATTTTCATTGATGCGCCGCCGACCTTGAATATGGCTGATACCGCAATTGTCGGCCATCTCGCCGATGCCACCATATTCGTCATCACCGCCGGCAAAACCAGAATAGAAATTATCAAACGCTGCCTGCGTCAGCTGAGTCAGACTAATGTCGAAGTAAGTGGAATTCTGCTTAACCGGTTTGACATCGAGTCGATAAAATATAATTACTATTATTATTATCACTATCATTACCACTACAATTATAAGTATGCCAGCTCGACAGCTGAGCAAAGTAATGCCTCATAATACGCCATGATTGACATTCACTGCCATATTCTGCATGACATTGATGACGGGCCGCCTTCCCTGGAAAAGGCCTCCGAAATGCTGCGGAATGCCCAGGGGGACGGCATTGACACAATTATCGCGACTCCTCATTTCAATTCTGCGACGGCTGCAATGATTGCCGCGCGTCGGGACGAACTGTCCGGCCACGCGCAGCAATACTGCATAAAACTCCTGACTGGTTGTGAATATACCCTGTCCGATTTCAGTGTTGAACTGGATAAGACTCTGATAACGCTAGCGGAAACATCTTTCGTCCTGGTGGATCTCAACACCTGCTCAATTCCGCTGTCTATGGAGCAACTGGCGTTTAAAGCCGGACTCAAAGGATTCCGTATAATTTTAGTGCACCCGGAAAAACTGCTCCCCCTTGAAAGCCTGCGAAAAATGCTTGAACTGCACCAGGCCGGCATATATTTCCAGGTCAATGCCGCCAGCATCAACGGCAAGTCAGGCCGGGGAGCGCAATTGACCGCGGAAAAAATGATTGCCGCCGGGATTTGCGATTATATCGCTTCCGACGCACATAATGTAAAAAACCGTTCTTTCGAAACCATGCAGGCGAAATATCGGGTGAACGTTTTATTCGGAGACGATGCAGCAGAAACAATTTTTGAATTAAATCCGAAATTGCTGCTTAAGAATAATGAGCCTGAATCAATTGCATTCAAGCGGAAAAGCTTATTCGCACGTTTGTGGAAATAATTTCCGTATATGCATTAAAGCAGCAGCATCCGCTGACGTCTGTCCAGAGCAGTAACCTCTGAAAATTTACCAAATTCCGGACTCAGATTGCAGTTCCGGCCGCACCCAAGTTCAAGCCCCTCGCCCGGCTGATTATGACTGTCTCCGCCATTGGTCGCCAGCAGCGGCACCGCATACGGGTGTTCAGTGTTATGACGGATACGCATCGTCTCAAAAAGCTCCGTCTGCCGAATACCTGTTTCCGGACAAATATCATTCCTCCAGCCATCAACTTCAATACACTGCATTCCGGCCGCCGCCAGGTCGCAGATTACTTGGTAAAGCGAACCATTATCCAGCCCTTCCTTCTTGCGCAGCTCCGTAGGATGCGCCAGGCCCGGCAATCCTCCCCACTGCCTGATCCGCCGCACAAAAGCCTCCGGCGAAAGATCCATATCTGTCTCCAGCGGTAGATTTAGATATTCATCCCGCGTGGTATACTTCGCCTGAAAATCCTTGACATCTGCGGCAATCCCCGCCGCCGACAGCATTCTGCCATATTTCTGCCACATCACAACGCTGATGTCGCCTTTTGTTGATATTCCATTCCGCAAATACCCGTGTACATCTTCATCCGTTATTTCCGCCTGAAAGCCCATCTTCGCGAAACAGCCGGGGATCCGTGCCAGCATACCGCTCAACTGGATCTTCTTTGCATTGCGTACCGGCTCGACCACACCGTCAAAAGCCCCGGAACCGGACAGCTTCAGAAAATGTTCAATATTGGGGAAAAATCCCAGAATTTCAATCCCCGGACGGTCGGTATAGAATTCCACCGCCGGCACCACCCTTACGCCGAATATCTCCCCGGCTTTAATTGCTTCCAATTGTCCGTCAAAAACATCATGATCGGAAATGGCCAGCGCCCTCATGCGGCGGCGAAACGCCTCAAATACCAGCATTGACGGCGAATTATAGCCGTCGGAATAAAACGAGTGACAATGAAGATCAGCCTCGCATACCGCCGACATATCCGGAGCGTATGCGGAGGCAAGCCGCCCGGCCGCCTGAAGCCTGATTTCCGCCGTCACCTTGAAATCGTTTATCAGCTCAATATCTTCCATAAGAATCATGATTGTTTGCCGCAGCGAATGATTTTCTGCGAAACAGTCATCCTTCGTGATTAAATCCATATCGCATTAGTTAAGAATTACTCTGCTTAATTTACGCGAGGTTAACGCATAAATCAAGACTTGAACACATGATTCTCCCTCATGAGACTACTATACATATTTTTCAGTTATTTTTCATCTTCAGTGACAGGAGAAAGCGCAGATTTGCAAGCAGCGATCTCCATATACCGCAGCCACTGCACATGAAAAATAATGCCGACCAGCAGCCAGCATACTGCAAGCAGCAGCGGAATCGCACACAGAAAACCCCGGCCGTGCAGATAAAGAACAGGCGTAATGATAAAGAAAAAAAGACTGATCAAGGCGCAAACATAACGCAACGCCCAGGAAGGCACTTGCTTACGGTCATCCTTGAACTCCGCATTCCTGATGAATTTAATTATCTGTTTGTTTTCTCTTTCGGAGAGCAGCGGCATAATTAATTCCTTCTAATATTTGATTATTCGCAAGCACAAATGCAATAAACATTTTCTCTGAAGCAATCCTAGCTTGTGCCTCTGACCTAATAAAATAGTTACCTTTTCGCTTGACTAAAATTAACCTCTCTAGGTATATCTTCAAATCCAACTATCCAATTTTACTTTATCATATTTATCTATACAATACAAAAATAATTGAATCTCTGGTGGATTCTTAAATAAAATCTGCTAAATTAATAGCAAATCGAGGGCTATAGATATGAAAATTACAAAAATAATTTTGAGTTTGATTGTTCCATGCCTGCTGGTATTCGCTTTCTGCTCCTGCAAGACCCCTGAATATAATTTAGGCGAAAAAGATAATTACAGACTTGGAGAAGCCTTGCTGGATGCCATCTCCCGCAATGAGAATCTTACCGCCAAACGCCTGATTAAAAGAGGGGCGCCGCTGAACTTCCGAGACAAAAAAGACGACTGGACCCCGTTAATCTATGCGATTTATTATGATAACAATGATATAGCGGATTATATAATAAAAGCCGGGGCTAATGTAAACTGCAAAGACAACCTGAACAGGACTCCGCTGATGTTTGCCGCGATGAACGGAGATATGACCACCCTCCAGTTGCTGATCGAAAATGATGCAGATCTGAATGCAACGGACAACTCCGGCAGAACAGCACTGACTTACGCGACAATTTATACAGAGTACCATGCGGCAGAATATCTGGCTAAACTCGGTTATATTCCCAAAGATAAACCAGGCAATCCAGGAAAAGGAAACAAGAAACCGTTCATAGCGACCGATGCTAAACCAGCTACGGTTACTGATGCAAAATCCGGTACACCGTCCGATAAGCAGCAACCTGTACCAGTGACTGCCGTTGTTCAGCCGGCGCCGGCCGTCAAAGCAGAAGCTGATGCAAAAGCAAACGCGCCGCAAGCTGCGGCCGTTCCGGCAGCAGTTCCAGCGTCAACACCTGCAGCAGATGCAAAACAGCAAAAGTAATTTAATAACTGTTTTATAAATTTCCTGTCATGGGAAAGGAGCATATGGGTACCGGCAAAGTCCATATATTCATGTTTATCGATGCACTCGGATGGGAAATCGTCAATGAGTATGGATTTCTGAATGATCTGCTTCCTCACCGGTATCCGGTAAAAATGCAGTTTGGATATTCATCTACGGCAATCCCGACGATTCTCACAGGGCAGCCTCCTGAAGTTCACAAACATTTAAGTTTCTATTATTACGCTCCGGAGAAATCTCCTTTCAAAATATTCCGCTGGATGATGCTGCAATATCTCCCCCCGCGAATTTTCAACCGCTGGCGGGTAAGGCATATCCTTTCAAAAATAATCGCCCGCGTTTACGGGTTCACCGGGTATTTTGAAATGTATTCCATGCCCTACGACCGGCTTCCATATTTCGATTATATCGAAAAGAACGACATTTTCGTTCCTGGCGGCCTGGCACCGGTGGAGAATCTGGCCGACGTGTTAACCCGGAAACGGATACCATACCACATATCCGACTGGCGTCTGTCAGAACCGGAAAACATCGACCAGCTCCTGGAGAAGCTTAAACAAGGCGATATAAAGTTCGCATTTCTTTACACCGCCGCCCTGGACGGTCTGCTGCACATGAAACTTAAGGATAAGGCCGCTGTCAGGAAAAAGCTGGAATGGTATTCCGGGCAAATCAAAACTCTGTTTGAAACCGCCGCCAGTAATTACAAGGATTTTTCCATTTCAATCATGTCCGACCACGGCATGACTGCGCTGGCCGGCACTTTGGATATTAAAAAACAGGTTGAGGCTCTCGGATTCAAATTTGGCCTGGATTATGTGGCTGTATACGATTCAACCATGGCCCGGATGTGGTTTTTTAATGATAAAGCCAGGGAGCAGATAAGTAATTTATTGTCAGAATCAAAAGATGGACATATTCTGAGCCATGAAGAAAAAATTAAATATGGCATTAATTTCCCGGACGACATGTATGGACAGATGATTTTCCTGCTGAATCCAGGCTGGCAGATTGAACCCTGTGACATGGGACTTAAAGCACTGCCCGGGATGCACGGTTTTGCCCCGGAGGACAAGCACTCATTCGCCAGCTTTATTTCGTCCGCGCCGGTAGAGAATCCACCCGAATGGGTCGGAGACTATTTCAAAAATATGAAATCCAGGATTGATGAAGTATGTCCATGACCAGTATCAATATAAAAAAATATCTAAATTTAAACACTGTTATCAACCGCAAAGTTTTCTACGTGCTTTTGTTCTGCCTGCTTGCGCTTACTATATTCAGAATTGCCATTACCCGCAAAGATAATCCCATGATTGATTTTGTCTGCCACTTTGATTCATCGGCGGCAATCTGCAATAATCTCAATCCATTTGATTCAAAGAACCTCAAGAATTTTGAATGGGATTGCCCGCCAATTGTATTCCCCGGAACATTCCTTTTTTTTACGCCGCTCCTTCCTCTTGATCTTGAGCTGGCTAAACTTATTCATCTTTCTCTTAACATTATTGCCGCGTGCTGTCTGGTCTATCTGTTTTTCAAAAAAGCCCGGATACTGGACGACTTCGATTACAGGAAACCGGATGTAAAGGCATTGCTGATATTGTTTATGGCGTTCATTTTTCTCAATTCCACTCCGGTAATGATGTCATTCCGGCTTGGACAAAACACTGTCTTCCTGACTTTATGTCTGGTCTTGTGTCTATTCTGCAAAAATAAATGGGCCAGGATTATTTTATTCAGCGTTACGGCAGTCAGTAAATACACCATGCTGACCCTTCTTGCCCCTGCGCTCTTTCTGAAGAAAAATTATCTTTTCTGCATTGTTTCCTTTATGGTCTTTATACTTTTCGCGATCTCGCCGGTAATCTGCGGTCATAATATTGTCAATCTTTACCATAACTATGCAGAACTCGTTCAAAAATATATCTCCACCGGATTCAATACCTATGCCGAAAGTGGTTATAGTATGCTGAACATAGGTTATTTCAAACTGAACATCATAAACATCCTGGGGAAACTACTCTTCGGATTGCTGGCGGTATATATTATTTTCAGGGACCGCCGGCAAAATTCATTCGGAATTAACTTTCTTCTGTCAATAATGTGCATAACAATGCTGCTGTCTTATCACCGGCTCCATGACATTCATTTGATAATGCTGCTTATTCTGGCCGAGTTCTATTTTTTCCTGCTCAA
>CAIMFA010000980.1 GCA_903840185.1 uncultured Lentisphaeria bacterium
CGGCGACCACCGAGATCTACACCAGGACGTACACTCTTTCCCTACACGACGCTTTCCGATCTCCCCTGCTGCAGGATGGAGCCATTTTCTCCGCGCTCATCGATTATCTCGCCCAGCCGTACAGAAATAACGTTCCTAAATACGTTGCCGGAATTGAATCACGCGGGTTCATTTTCGGGTCGGCCCTGGCTGCGGAACTCGGTTGCGGCTTTATCCCTGTACGGAAAGCCGGGAAGCTGCCCTATAAGACAATCCGCCAGTCTTATTCGCTCGAATATGGCGAAGCTACCGTCGAGATTCATGAAGATGCAGCCGCGCCGGGAGACAGAGTTGTGCTGATTGACGATTTGCTGGCCACCGGCGGAACCGCCCAGGCCGCAGTATCACTTCTGGAAAAACTCAATGCCGAAATAATCGGCATCGAATTTATCATAGAGCTTGCCTTTTTAAACGGCAGAAAAGTATTGAACAAATATCCGCTGCGATCGCTGATTATTGACAAATAGGAAACTGGAAATCATATAATGGCCAAATATGCAATTTTAAGTGATATTCACGCTAATACCGAGGCGTTGACGGTAGTTCTGGCAAAATGCCAGGAACTTGAAATCGATAAATACATCTGCCTCGGCGACGTTGTCGGTTATAACGCCGAACCACGGGAGTGCCTGGAAATAATCAGGTCACTGCCGCTTGTGGCAATCGTCAAGGGCAACCATGATGACTATGCCTCCAACAGCGATGATGAAATGGAGGGATTCAATCCTCATGCGAAAAAAGCGGTGATCTGGACTAAGGAACAATTGACTGCGGAAGAACAGCACTGGCTGGCCGGCATGCCATACCGGGCCACGGTTCAGGGAACTAATATCACGATCGTTCATGCCACGCTGGATTCACCCGAAAACTGGGGCTATATCTTTGACGCCCATCATGCCGCGGACAATTTTACTTATCAGTTCACCCAGCTCTGCTTCTGCGGGCATTCCCATGTTCCTATCGCTTTCTGCAAGAAGCCGATCTCATCAATGTCGGAAAAACCGATCGAAGAAATCCAAGGATGGGCGTACAAATTTGAAGAAGGACTTTTTCCCAAAGATGTCACGGAAGCAGATTGTCTGCCGGTGGAACTGAAGACCGGATTTAAATATCTGTTCAACGTCGGCAGCGTCGGCCAGCCGCGAAACCGTGACCCCAGAGCTTCATTCGCAGTTTACGATACCGAGGCGAAAACCGTTACCAGATACCGGCTGCCTTACGATATTCCATCAGCGCAAGCAAAAATTATCGCCGCCGGACTGCCGGAGCGCCTTGCGTTAAGACTCGAAACCGGGAACTGATTTTTCAACAGTCTACGGACAAATTCAATAATTTTTGCTGACATCGCCCCGACAAAGGGAATTTATTAATGGAATCCGGTAAGAAATTCAAAGTTTTAATCGTCAAGCCAAGCAGCCTTGGTGACATCTTCCATGTATTCCCGGCTGTTGCGCTTCTAACCACCGCTCATCCGGACGTTGAAATAGACTGGATGGTTCATCCGGCCTTCGCCGATGTGTTGAAATACTGCCCGAACATCCGCCGTGTCATTTTCTTCCAGCGCAAAGAACTCGGCTCATTTAAGACGTTTCTACCGCACTTTTTTAAATTATTTTCAGAACTGAGACGGGAGCGCTATGATCTGGTAATAGATTTCCAGGGTTTGTTCCGCAGCGCATTTTTCGCATGGATTGCCCGATGCCGCCAGATTGCCGGATTCGCTTCTCCTAAAGAACCGGC
>CAIMFA010000981.1 GCA_903840185.1 uncultured Lentisphaeria bacterium
CAGTCGCCCTTGTAGATTCTGAATACGCGGCCTTCCCATATGCTGCTGTCTGTGCTTTTCATCCGGTTGCTGATCTGAATGAGATCAATCGTAGTGTTGTGCGCCGAAGCAATGTTCTGCAGGAAGTCAGTATTTTTACATACATAGTTGATCTTTCTGCCCGGGAACGGAATATCTGTCAGCAGCAGTCTGGTATTGGCGGCACTGAGCACTTCCGCGGTTCGCAGCCATAAAGGACTGCCTTCCGGCAGGTTTTTCATATCCAGCACAGATTCCGCCAGCTGTCTGGCCTTGACCGGCTCGCCGGCTTTCATCGCGGCTTCCGCCTGGGCGCAGATTTCAGTCACCGCGTTTTCATCCAGCGGCGGCAGATTTACCGGCACGGCCGGTTTGACAGGGGCGGCGGCAGCAAGCTTGACATCAGATTTCACCACCGGCTTTTCCACGGCAGAAACAAGAGGTGCAGGCGGAGTGACCGGTTTGATCTCAGGGATTGGATCGATGGCGGCAACCGGCACCACAGGCTTGACCTTTGACGGGGCTTTAACCTGAGTGACAGGCGCAGGCTTTGCGATAGGAGCCGGTTTTTCCAGATATACCGGAGCCGGAGCGTTCGCGGTTTTATTCTGCGTTTGCGCGGCATTCCGGCTCTTCAGAACACGATAAGCGTAATATGCCCCGACGATCAAACCGACCAGCAGGCAGATCGTAATAGCGGCTTTTACCCTGCCGTTTTTAGACCTTCCGCCGCCGCCGGATGCCCCCGGCGTATTATAATTATCATAGCTGTATGCTATCTTTGCCATTAATCCCCCTGCGGGAAAATCCATTTTTCCCTTTAAAGTCAAACAGATAATCGGGCTTAATATACATTCCTGTAAATATTTTTACCAGTCAGTTGTCAAAAAACTTGCAAGCCGCCTAAAGAACGCTTTATTAATATCCTTGTAACAATATGGTAATAATCAGCGCATTATGGATAAATATTAAATTCTAAAATATGGAGCGATGACTGGAGAAAATGATAAACAGTTCTCAAAAAAAAGAGATTCATCCGTCCCGGAAAGCATTCGCTAAAGTTGATGACTTCACCAAAGATGAAACCTGGCGCATATTCAGGATCATGGCGGAGTTCGTCGAGTCTTTCGAAACAATGTCTTCCCAGGGCCCGCTGATCACAGTATTCGGCTCCGCCAGAACTAAACCGGATAACATATTCTATCAGGAAGCTGAAAAAATGGGACGGCTCCTGGCGGAAAACGGCTATGGCGTCATCACCGGCGGCGGCCCCGGCATTATGGAAGCAGTCAATAAAGGGGCGTTTGAAGCGGAAGGCAATTCCATCGGCCTGAATATCGCCCTGCCTTCCGAACAACTGCCGAACAACTACCAGACCGAAAGTCTGTTTTTCCGGTATTTTTTCATCCGCAAAGTCTGTTTTCTCAAATATACCCTGGGAGTCATAGTTTTTCCCGGCGGCTTTGGCACCATGGATGAGTTTTTTGAAGCCGTAACGCTGGTTCAGACTGAAAAGATCAACCGGATACCGACTATCATGGTAGGCAAAAAATATTGGGCTCCACTGCTGGAATGGCAGAAAAATGCCGTACTGGCCGAAGGCATGATTAATCAGGACGACTTGAAGCTGTTCAAGCTGGTGGATAACGCCCAGGAAGCAATGGACTATCTGCTGGAATGCCATAAGTTCGGGGTTCAAAATACCGTGAAGTAAGCTTTTCCGCAAGCATTAGGAACTACGGGCTTTTATGGTTTTTATGCAAATTCTGCGGATTTATCTTTGAATTTAATGTTTTTCCCTATAAACTATAAAGTAATTATGAAAAAAGACGTAAAAAAAATCCGGTTTGAAGCGTACTTTATTGTACTGTTTCTAGTCTGTGTCCTTATTTTCAGTATTTTCCGTGCTAAGATTGCGGATTATGCCGCCTGGCTGCTCGCCATGACCCATGAAATATCGCTTTCCACAGCGAAAGCAAGCCCGGCGAAAATTCAGGGACAGACTCAACAGGCTCAGGCGCAAACTCAGGAACAGCAGGCCCCGATAAAAATCACCGCATTAAGCCAGGCCCCGCCGCCGAAAAACAAAATTGCGGAACGCATGAGTCCTGCAGTCAGCAAACCGGCGGTTGTTTCAGACAAGCCGGTTACAGTCGATCTACCGAAAACAGACGCTCCGGTTATTGCTTTTATTAATAGCAGTCCCGGCTGGAACAGCCCCGGGTCTCATCTTTTTCCTCCGCTGAGAAATTATAACGGAACGGCGTGGAATGACGAAAAGACGGAGATAAAAATGTTTACTGACGGCAGAACGCTCTATTTATTCTGCCGCCTTTACGATAAAAAGCCTGGAGAGGCAGTTATCGGCGACTCCAAGAAGCTCAAACGTAAAGGGTTATGGGATACTGACTGCATTGAATTTTTCATCATGAAGAACAGCAAAAGCAATCATTACTGCCAGTATATCCTCTCCGCAAGCGGCCGTGCGGAGACTCACCTCAATAAAATCACCAGCAAACCCAATCTATGGGAAAATGCAGCAATGCCAAAATCATTTGAGCTGCCGCGCCTGAGCGCTGAAGAGTTTGACGGGGGGTTCGAACTGGAAGCCAGAATAGCGCTGAGTAATATTGACATAGACATGCTGAGGCCGGGCGACTCGCTGCTGCTGCAGATAGTAAGAAATTATCGAGGACAGAGCGACAAGAATTCTGTAACCACACAGCTTTTCCCTGTATATATATATGCTGATTCTAAACTTGGAATGAATAATCACGACAGGAGGGCGTTTCAGCCGGTGCAGGCCAAACAGGATAAATAACGTGTAAGTCTGAGTTAATTTTGCGCTCCGGCGTTGTTGTTCTTGAATTCTTTTAGAACAAATGCTATTGTTTAACTATTATGAAATTTATTTGGAGATCTGTAGCAGAAAAATATGGATAATATAATTGAAATAAAAGGCCTTACCAAGTACTACGGCAGTTTATTCTGGAAAAAGAAAAAACCTTCGCTGTACGATCTCAATCTCACTATTCCTGACGGCGCCATCTTTGGTTTTCTGGGACCGAATGGAGCGGGCAAAACTACCACAATAAAAATTTTGATGAATCTGATCAAGCAATCTTCAGGAGAAGCTTTAATTCTCGGATGTCCGCCTGATAATGTTGAAGTAAAGCGATTAATCGGTTTTCTCCCTGATGCTCCTGCCTTCAGCCCTTACCTTTCCGCGACTGAATTTCTTAACATTTGCGCAAAACTGTTCGGAATACCGTCTGATATTCGTAAAACGCGAATAGCTGAAGTATTGGAAACTGTCAGAATGACCAGACATGCGAAATCCAAGCTCGGCGGATTTTCCCGCGGGATGACACAGAGAATCGGGATTGCCCAGGCAATCCTCAACAATCCCAGACTGTTGATTCTTGATGAACCGCTGGTGGGCCTTGACCCTCACGGGCGTCAGGAACTGAAAGATATTATTTTAGATCAGAAAGCCCGTGGCACCAGTGTTTTTTTCTGCAGCCACATTCTGTCGGATGCGGAAAAGATTTGTGACCGCATAGGAATTCTTTGCGAAAGCAGACTGTTGTGTTCTGGACGGCTGGATGAACTGCTCTCGGAAACCGGTTCAAAACTTCACGTCAATCCCGGACATGATGATATTGCAAAAGATATGCTTTCAGCAGCCACGGAAACCATCAAACGGCCTGATGGCGGCTGGGAACTTTCATTCTCCAATAAAACTGAGATAACACAGACGCTTCTTGCGGTCAAAGAAAAACACGGAGACGCGGTCGCAATCACCAGTTCAAGGGAAAGCCTGGAGGATTTTTTCTTCAGAAAAATTGAAAATGCCACAAAACCAAGTTAAATGCATTGTTGCATGTTAACCCAAAACTAAAAGGAGGAAGACGATGAAAACGATCAACGAGGTCATGGCAATCGCCAGTGGAGCATGGCAGCTATTAAGGATGCGCGTAGTGTACGTCCTTATCCTGTGCGTGCTGGTGCTGATTGGAACTGCTTACAGGTATGATGTTCTTTCACTGGGACAGCATAAAGCGCTGATGGTGGATGTGTCGCTGATGCTGAATACGCTGGCGGCAATCCTGGTAGCCATTTCGGTTACATTCGAAATATCCCGCGAACTGCGGGAGGGTGTCGCGTCAACACTGCTGTCCAAGCCGCTGGGCCGTACCCACTACCTCATCGGCAAACTGGTCGGCATTTCTATTGCCGGCATAGTTGTCACCGGTCTGATTACTGCCGGGTTCTGCGTAATTTTCAGTTCGGCCTTTGACGATGCCGGAATCGGCCAGACTATGCTCATGGGTCATCTCCTGATCATGGCCAGCGTCATTCCGATGTCCGCCCTGGCAGTCATGTTCTCCGTCCTGGTGCCGGAATCCATTGCGGCCATCGCCACAGTCATTGTGATCTGGTTCGCGCATTCCACGCCTGCCGTGGATAAAATTGCTGTTCTGTACGGCGGAATTCTTCCCGACCTGAATCTTTTCAACTTGAAAGCCGAAGCGGCATATAATATTGCCTCTATCAGCTGGGTATATCTGGCATTGGCGCTGCTGTGGGGAATTATCTATAGCGTATTCGCCACATCGCTGGCCAGTCTGGTGTTCAGCTTTAGAGATTTGAAATAATAAATAAGGGAAGAATAAAAATGAAAAAAACAGTAGTAGCTCATATTGCGATTATGGTCATCGCGGTGGCGCTGGGATCGCTTCTGGCGTCTTATCTTATAGATCAACAAAATCAGATATCCGTAAACCGCGATAAACTTTCGACTGCGCCTCTCGGCGGATTCAATAAGTTTGCTTCGGATGTTCAATGGATGCTGTTTGTAAACTATGCAGGCGGAATCGATTGTGTAGAAAAACCGGAAGCGGAAGAAATTTACAAACGCTTAAACGCCATTCTGGCCAATGACCCTGATCTGGAAATCGCCTATAATATCGGCGGGATGATGATCTCCAACAGTGATCCGGTAAAATCCGCTGAAATCTTCATGCGCGGCGCATATAACCAGAACTTGAAGAACAACTGGCAGATTCCATTCTCCGCCGGCTTTGTGCTTGACCGCTATGTCACGGATAAAGATGATCCGGACCGCCTGAAAAAAGCGGAAGATATGTTCAGGCTGGCGGCGTCACGCGCCGGCGATAACGCGCCGTACATCACTTCGGCACTGCTCAAAGTACGGGCAAAAAGAATTGCTGAAAAAGGCAAATGGAGCGGCATCCAGGTAGTCAATGACGAACATGCTCTCCTTTGCGCAATGTTTGACGAATGGCGCAAAAATGGCGGCACTGCAGATGCCGCGCAGCCTTCCGACTCCATGAACATACCTGACCTCAAGGACAGGCTGCTCAGAGCTGCACAGAATGCCAAGGCCTCTGATCCGACCAACAAGAACATCCTTGACACACTTGCCAAGGTCATGAAGGTTGTATCGGAAGACCAGCACCTTTGCGGCAACTGCCTGAGCCCTTATGCTGCTGGCGACAAGTTCTGCGGACAGTGCGGAACAGCCGTTGTCGTCTTTGCGGTCTGCCCGAAATGTTCTGCTGTAATGAAAGGCAAATTCTGCTCAAGTTGCGGCAGCACTGATAAAACCAAGTAATTGCCGGAGAATAATAGTTTGAACTGGCAAATACAATCCGGCCATATAAAAGCCGCACCCTTTATTCTGGGTGCGGTTTTTTTAGCTTATTTCACATCTGACGCGGTTCTGCGCCAGTTTGTGCTCTACCGTGCCGGCACACAATCAATAAGCCTCAATACTATCCTGGAAAAACTTCCAGCGGAAATTAGAGACGAAGTCAGACGCCGGATATTGATTGCGGAACTAAAAGATAAATTACTTGCGGCGTCTACCGATGGCGAAAAAATTTCGGCTTCCATTGCGCTTGCTGGTGCAATGTCCGAGAAAGATTTACAGGAGAAGTACGCTGAAATAATTGATAAATACCCGTCGGCGCCCGAATCGGCCCCGGCATTCATCAATTATTTAATGGCGCCGAATACCGCGTTACGGACTATTTCCATTCCGCGATATCATCAATATATTAAGCAGCTTCATGATCCGGAACTTTTTTATGCGATTGACGGAGGCTTGAATACATTAAAAGGCAAAAAAGCATCATCCAAGGAACTGATGACTTTCATGCTTCCGCTGCTGGAGCTCAAGCCGACATACCGTGAATACCAGCGCCTTTATGTTGAACTCTCTGAACTGGCGTTTCAAGAGGGAAATCAGGATGTCGAATTAAAAGCCAGACAGCTTGAAGAAGCTTGCGGCAAACTGTCATTCTACGACAAGGTTCTCGGCCCTCAACAAGCAAAGAAGGCTAAAAAATAATGTTAAAAATATTCGGCGTATTCGAAATTACAGTAAAAAAGATGAAAGAACCGGCATTTGCGATGCTGCTGGTTATTGCTGTTCTGATCGGCGCCTGTGTTTCGGAAATGGAACAAATGTCATTCAAGCAGGACAGCGGCGTACTTTTCGGATTGATCTCGCTGGAACAGGGCGCCCCTTTACTGACAGGTTTCGTCGTAATTCTTCTAATGACTGCAATAGTCGCGATCTTTTCCGCGGCAACTGACATTCCGAAAGATATTGAATCCAGAGTTATCATGGTCGTCCTGACCAAACCGGTAAAAAGAATCGAATATCTGTTCGGAAAGTATCTCGGCATAACCGCGATATGCGTATGTTTTTTCCTGACCGCCGCAATCACCACTACAATCACACATTGGCTGAAGACCAGCGAAATATACGCCGTGCAGACGTTGCTCAGACAGCTCCTCCTGCTGCTTGCGCTTTTTCCTTTAGTCGCGCTGACAATTATGGTCTCAACGTTCCTGCCTGATATAAGCGCAATGATCGTAACCGCCGCTTATGTGTTTTTTTCCCTGCTCATCAGCGCAATATCCGTATTTGTTGACATGCTCCCCAAAAGCCTCGAAATTGTGTCCCTGGTACATGTCATCGCTTATTTTTTTCCTAACTTTTTCTACTTTTTCAATTCCTGCAAATTTTCCGGAATTGTCCTGGTCGCATTGATCGCCTACTCCTTTTCCATGACCGCGATTTTTCTTCTGATAGCATCATTTCAAATGAACCGCAGAGATATGATTTAATAAAAAGTCCCCTGCCCTGCGTCGGCACATGTTTAAAAGAACTTTGCCCTGCAATCATCAAAAACTATTGATATACAATATATTGTGTACATCACATAATTTATATACTGTATTTTGTTAAAAAATCATTTGCACATAGAATTTTTATAGTTATATTTTATCCCTTGCCGCCACTGTTAAACAGCGGTTGCGGCAGTGCATGAAAATATTCATTTTTCATTGGATTGAGTCAATCCGGATGATATTTGCATAACCAATGAATTTAAAGCGAGATAGAAAGATGACAAAGAGCAAAACTGATAAGTTGCAGAGCGTTGAAGACAAAAAAGACATAGGACTGGATATATGGAACC
>CAIMFA010000982.1 GCA_903840185.1 uncultured Lentisphaeria bacterium
ATAAGCTATGGCTGTTTTTTGGTGTTGCGCCCATTCTTATTATTGGCATTATCGATGCGACAATTACTCACAAAACCCTTCAAAAAATTGAAAAAGTCCAAGACACAAAATGTAAAGATAATCTCAAGCAACTTGCATGCGCCTTAAAGCTATACGCAATGGACAATGCAGATCGCTTTCCTAATGACGACGGCATGGAAGGGCTTAGCAAATTACAAGGCGAATACCTTAAAGATTATTCATCTTGTTTCTGCCCATCCGCTAAAACAAAAACTGTTCATGGCAAATTAACCGACAAAGACATATCATATGTCTATTTCGGCGATTTTGTGGACTGCTCCGGAGATCATTGGCCTCAATATTTTGATTATCCATTGATATTTGACCGACCAGGAAACCATAAAGATCATATGAATTATATAACCATGTATGGGCCAAGAACTTTAAAAACAAAAGCAAAAACATGTTCCGAGTTTATTGAAGCTTTGGGTGGCAAGTTCAAATCAGATCCGAAAATTCTAAAAATTATACGTGAAAAAGCGGCGGAAGCTGACCGCAGATATTCACAGGAAAAATAAGCCGGAAATAGAGCATCAAAGAAAACATTATCTTGAATGCGTTCTTTGATGCCGGGCGGGATTATTTTTTATCGGCCGGTTTCGGGTTTGGGTCGCTCAGGCCGGAGATCATTACGATATTCATATTCGGATTGGACAACCGCGCCTGGATGCTGACCAGCTTCTGATATTCCTCCGGACTCAGGATGCATGGCCGCAGATTCACCGAGCAGGAGATAAGGATTTGCGCCGTGCCGAGCATGGTGGATTTCACCGTTACAGTACCGCCGTCACCCGGGCAGGTCCACTTAATATCAGGCGGAAGCAATCTTACGGTTGTATTGTTTGCAGGCAGATCAATAACATACTGCATGGACATCCTCAGGGGATCGGCACGGAAGTATGGATTGACCCTGGAGGCCTCGCCGGCGGCGAAAATTCCGCGCAGTATATTGCCGGGCAGGTTGAAGTAGAACAAGCCGTTATCCCGCACCGCGTAACGCTCAACGTCAACAGCAATTGACTGTCTGCCGGGGTAAGATTTGAAATCTGTTTCCAGATCCCTGACAGGCACGGCCGACTGGGAAATGTCAGTTACGATGCGCTGGAAATAACGGCTGCGCTTTTCCGGGGTGAATTCAGAAAGCATTTGATTGTAGTATCCGAAGTTTCCGCCGAAAAACAAGTTGGAAATTTCGATCCCGGCATTGCCGTCAGCTTTAAGTTTGATCGAGCATACGGTTTTCGAAAAGTCCTGAAAATCCTTACCGGTCTTTAAAATATCAATGCTGTTGTCGGCCAGATTCAGGCAGTATTTGCCGTTGTGCGGGCTGGTACCAAGCGCCGCGTACTGGTTCGTATCGTTCAGGATGACGGAGTTTTTGCCGTAATTAACGCGTACGAGAGGTTCGCCGAAAACCAGCTGCGGATATTCTTCCACCTTCTCAAAAAGACCCGGCAGGCCGATGAATCCGGAAGCCAGCACCAGTTCGGCGTTAAGTCCGGCAGCCCGGAGCATGGAGCAAAGCAGCACCGCATGGTCAGCGGTATTGCCGTAGCGGTCGGCAAGCACCTTGTCGGCTGGCGTGACACATGAAACCGGCAGTTCATCGAATCCTGGTCCGACGGGGCGGATGCTTTCAGCCACGAAATTGCGTATCGCCAGAATTTTTTCGGTGTCAGTACTGAGTTTTTCCGTTAATTTAACGGTCATTGCCGCCGCAGCCGGCTGGTTCGCAACGGCTTTTTCCAGTACGTCTTTTGAAGCGGTTCCATAAGATTTCCAGTCTCCGGCAGAGATAAAGATCGAAGGCACGAAACTCCAAACCGGGGGCATTGACGGCTCAGATTTTATTGCCTGGGCATTTTCCACTTCCCAGGTCATCCGGACTTTACCGTTACTGACCTCTTTTGATTCCTTGACGCCTTCCGGCACCGGAGAAATATCGATTGGCAGTTTCCCGTCATAAGTCAAAACAATCTTTTTCTTTACTATCGGATCGAAACCGCGGAACATGCCGATTATTCCGAAGAAAGGACGGTCTTTATGTTCGCGGGTGATGGTATACTGGATTTCGCTTCCCGCCTGAACTCCGGGGAGGCTGGCGACCAGGATCTTACCGGCGGGATAACGCGGAGCAGAACCGCTCCAGGCTTCATCCATCAGGTTCAATTCCTTGCTGTCGAGTTTTCTGACCGAGCCGTCCGGGCTTTTCACTACTGCATCAGTGACAGCGACCTTATCCCATACCGGATTATATGAAAGTTTCAGTTCAGAATTGTTTTTCATGCCTGCATAGGTCAGAATCTTCTTAGTAACTTTTTCAGTAAAAGTCCATTCGCCTCTGCCTTTTAAATCAATGGTTACATCCTGATTCAAAATGATTGCGTCAGCGCCTTCGAAAGCAGGGTTTACCGCACCTTTACGGTCAGATGTTGCAACAGGGCGGAATACCGGCATTTTGCGTTTCTGGTATTCCATCTCTTTCAGCAGTTGTTTAAGCGCGTCATATTGCGGCGGCATAAATTCCAGCGTGCGCACCTGAAAAATGCTGCTGCCCTCAAGTTCAGAACCGGAGGAATTGATATTCCGCACCCATTTGATCTGCGGAGTGTCAACCGCCTGGTATTTCGGCATCAGCTCAGGAACTAGTCCGGCCGGCAGTTCAACTTTGAATTTCTCCTGAATGCCGCAGGTGGAAAACACTTTCAGCGGGAAGACCCGCTTCTTAAGTCCGGTGGAGCCGATGACAAAGTTTACCACGCCGAAACTGGAACCAAACCAGGGCGGCGAGACCATCGTGTCATTTTTGCCTTGAATGAGGAAATCGGCGGCTTTAAATTTAATCACCGCCTGCAGCGGAACCGCAACATTTGACATCAGTTCAGGCGTAAGTTTCAGCGAAGTTATTTCAGCTCCGGAAATGGCATTTTTCAACCTGGCGGCGAAGAATTCGCGGATCTGTTCAGGTTTGGAATGCCCGAAAAAGTCACGATACGCGCCATCGTTGATCCCTTTGAAATCCAGAGTGGCAGTACCTTCAAATTCACCTTTAGGCGAGACTTTGCCGACTGTGTTGATTGTCAGCATATTTTCTTCCGCCGGGGTGATCGGGGAGGTTCTCAGCGGATCGCCTTCCGGACGCGCCACGATATAGCTCATATCGCAAAGATATGACGGAAACAGTTCAGAGGTGGCCTCATCGGTGGAATCCATCAGGATATATTTGCCTTTTTCCAGTTCAACCGCGCTGATTGCATGATTGAAATAGGTATTGGGAACTTCAATGTCTTTTTTCTGTCCGGAGTAGAAAAGCACCGGGAAGGCGTCGAATCCGGCGGCGCGCAGCATCGCCACCAGCAGCGCGGCTTTGTCGCGGCAGACGCCGTAGCGGTTTTCAAAAGTGATATTCACGTCATGCGGCTCATAGCCGGGAGCAACATTTTCCGGGGTGATGCCCATATAACGAATCTTTTTCGATACAAATTGAAAAATCGCCTCAATTTTTTCCCGCGGGGTCTTCAGGCCTTTGACAATTTCCTCTGTTGTCTTTTTCATCTCCGGGGTGATTTTATCGAGATGACCTTTGCTGATTTCCCAGTACCATTTTGAAATATCTGACCAGCCTGGGACAGTGCTGACCAGCAGCCGCTGACATACCGTATAGTACGGCGGCATATTCGGTTCTTCAAAAATCCGCGGCACATTGGTTGCGATCCAGTGATAAATTATCCGGTTGTCAACTTCCTTCTTAGAGAAAGCAACGGTGCCTTTGACTGCATCTTTGATCATTGTCTGAGCCAGAGGACGTTTCGGCGGCGCGCTGATTTCAATGTCGTAGCGCAGCAGTGGATTAGTGGACTGGAGAACAAAGTATTCGCTCCAGGTGTCTTTGATACGGGTGCGGATGATAGTATTCCGGGTTGTAATATGAACAATGTCGCCGATTTGCAGATCCGGTATTGTCACCTTGAGTATCTGACTGTTGGGATCGTAAATATTCTCGCCCATCTGCGATGAATCGACCATGGTTTTGGAATTCGCCTGGACATCAATTACAACCGTCCTTCCATCCGGCTTGATAAGTTCAAGCGTCAGCACTTCGACCGTGTTGTAATGCTTGTGAAAGTCCAAATCCAGGGTATTGCTTTCCCGTTTGCCTTTTTCGGTAAGTATCTTCTCGTAAACTTCTTCGACGGTATAACCGGTACCGTCCGGATTGTACCATGCTTTCTCATAATCATGAATCAGCACGACGTCCGCATCCGGATAATCCTTAAGCGAAACTTTTGCCGCCGCGGCGACAGCTTGCGCCCGGTCTATCAGTACAGGCATTTCGGCTGCCGTTGCGGCGAGAGTTAAAAACGAGAACACTGCGATTGACGCTGAAACAAAAAAACGGTGCATGAACTACCTCCATTCAGATTGCTTTTCAATTATAGACATAAGATAGTGGCTGGATGTTCAAAAGAAAATCCGTTTTATCGCAAATTTCATAAAAACAGACGCCGGCGAATGAGTTTTACCGTGTCTTAAAAGACAGTACCGCCAAAAGTCTACAGACGCTAAAAATAGAATTGCGGATGTAGTTTGGAAAAATATTTCCGGCTTGAATCCGCAATTTTCATGCCGCCATTTGTTGCTCACAGGCCAATAATTGGCATGTCCGGCGGAATAA
>CAIMFA010000983.1 GCA_903840185.1 uncultured Lentisphaeria bacterium
TAAAGACGGTCTGCCGGGACGGCCGACCCTACCCAAATCCTGTCTATCCTGTCCATCCCTGTTAAACCTTTTGGGTTGCGGGCAAAGCCCGGCTTCACGTAAAATTCATTTTGCGGAATAATCTTTCAACGGCATAATGCCCAGGCGGCGGGCCTCGGCGATATTGGTGATATGATAATCTTCGTCCTCCGGACGCTCTGAATCAAACCGGTCTTTGTTTTCTTCGTATTGCTCCATGCCGCTGGCAACGGCCTCGTCAAGGGAGGATTCTCCAATCATTGTCGTTTCAATAAAAATCACCTTTTCGCCTTTATTGTCAAGACTGACTGCGATGAGCATATGATCGGGCAGAATGACCAGGGCGACGTCCAGTCCTATTTTGCGCAGAATCGAAGCCAGCAGGACGGAACTGTCAGCGCAGTTCGCCTGCGAGGCGCTGACACTTTCACCGATCAGACGCACATGCTGACTGGAAACATAGTCATCTTCGCCGGACGTGGTGGTAATGCTGCTGTAATGCACGCCGCTCTGTCTCAGGGTTTCCCAGATCGCAGAAATCTCCGCCTTGACACCCGCTTTGTCATTCTGGTACCCGGCGAAGCTGTCGATCCGTCCGGAGTTCAATGTTTTCTCAAGAATTTTTTCAATGACAGGATGGTTTTCATTGACATAAGCGGCAAAGGTCCAGGACACATCGCGCACATTGCCCATGCAGTCAGTATACTCATAAACACAATCATTAACCGGCCTGACCTGAATGCGCTTCACCTCTTCCGGTTCGGCTTTGTTATTGATTGTTACCTTGAATATCAGATCTTCCGGAATGGTCTGCTTGACCGACAGCAGTTTTTCATAGTCATATTTCAACGTCGGAAAAATCCGGTACACTTCACCCTTTTTAGGCATTATTCCCTGCCATACCCCGGATTTGACGTGACCGCCGCCGGAAATTTCCACCTTTACCGGGCAGTCCGCCTGCGGCGAGCATATCTCCACGCCGATCGAGCTCCAGGGTTCACCGAGCCGGAATTCGTCATCGTCGTCATCGCCGTCATCTTTCAACGTGGCAGTGCAAATCACCATCGACGGAAACAAGTTTTCTCCCAGTTCAAATAACAATCCCCATTCGCCGGGCTTTAACGGCACGGGTTGTGATTCATCCACGGACGCGCCTGAAGCCGGCTGCGGCTTGTCACTCTTTTTATCCACCTCAGCCTCAACCATCCCGCCTGCCAGCAGCGCCACGGCAAACAAACAGAAAACCGCCATCCTGTAATATCCGTCTTTCATTCCCGCCTCCTGAAAAAAGCTATTTTGCTTAATTTAAACAGGAAATGATACAGCGCAAATCGGTATCAGCATAAAAATTGTTTTAAATTTATTCAGCATTTTTTAGACAGTACCGCCAAAAGTCTACAGACGCTAAAAATAGAATTGCGGATGTAGTTTGGAAAAATATTTCCGGCTTGAATCCGCAATTTTCATGCCGCCATTTGTTGCTCACAGGCCAATAATTGGCATGTCCGGCGGAATAA
>CAIMFA010000984.1 GCA_903840185.1 uncultured Lentisphaeria bacterium
AATCTCCGGCGAACTTGCCGGGGAGTCCATTTTACAGGGGAGATGCCCTGAAGGACTCATCCCCGCCGTTAAATTCGTCTGCTCATCAATTTTCCGCTGGGCTTCATGAACTAAAATTTCAATTTTCAGGAAAACTTCAGTAGAGAAAGGAACGCCAGATATTATTCAATCTTTCAGGAAATGTTTTCCTCAATTCCGCTCATCAAAGCTTTTTCTAAAGAGAAAAAAGCAGAAAACGATATTGTGAAGGAAATACAGAATAATAATAAAGCCGTCAACGAACAGGCGATCCTGAATTCGTTCAATGATCATGTAATGTCGGTTATGCCGAATGCGGCAAAATTTCTGGTTCTTGCTTTGGGTTCATATTGGGTTATTCAGGGTGTGTGGACGGTTGGTTCGTTATTGGCTTTCGTGTCCTATCTCGCGTTTGTTTACGGCCCTGTAAATTATCTGGCATCAAGCGCAAATCAGCTTCAGAGCACCCGTGCGGCGCTGGAAAGAGTGGCCGCACTTTTTAATGCCATACCGGAAAATAATGTCGAAAGCGGCATCGAGGTGAAAGCGCTGAATGGCGACGTGGAGTTTAAAAATGTCAGTTTTGAATATGAACCTCATAAACCGGTTCTGAATAGTGTGTCGTTTAAAGCAACCCGCGGCGAACACTGGGCTGTAATCGGCAAAAGCGGAGTGGGAAAAACGACTCTCGCGAGCCTGATTATGAGATTCTACAAACCCCGTTCAGGCGGAATTTATTTTGACGGCAGAAACGCTTCGGAGTACAATGTCAGATCATTAAGAGGCCGCATCGGTTTTGTATCGCAGCATACGGAACTGCTCTCCGGAAGCATTCTCGATAATTTGAAGATGGGCAATGACAGCGCTTCATTTGATGAAGTCGTTAAAGCCTGCCGCATTGCTGATATTCATGAGCAGATAGAATCTCTGCCGGAGAAATATAATACTATGCTGGAAGAGGACGGCGCAAACCTTTCAGAGGGACAGAAGCAGCGCATATCAATCGCGCGGGCAATTGTAAAATCCCCCGATATTCTGATAATGGATGAACCGACCTCGGCGCTGGATAATGTGACTGAACACTCCATATACTCCATGCTGCCTGAGGCATTAAAAGGGAAAACTCTCTTTACCATAGCACATCGGCTTAATACAGTAAAATCCGCCGACAAGATACTGTTCCTGCGTGAAGGGAAACTACCCCTTTGCGGGGTACATGACGAACTTATGAACATGGATGAATACAAAAACTTTTTTGACAGTTTTGAGTCTTAAACATCTTTTTAATTTATGAATTTCAAGTGAGGCATTATGAGAAAATCAAGCTTCGGACTTCTGGTGTTGCTGGCAATTCTTATTCCAAATCAAATTTATAGCGCGGAGATTACTTCATTCTCCGCCAAGGATGGGGTTTTCGGGCAAAGTCTTCTCAAGGATAAATCTGATTCTCCGTTAAAGGAGAATTCTGTCTTAAAGGGCATTCTGCCGGATTATAACGTTGAAGATGAAGTTAATATTGGCGTGCTGCCGGATTATATTTTAAAACCCAGGGATGAAGTTAATATTGATATTTGGGGAAGCTTGAATCTGCACTATGCCTTAACTCTGAGCGATGACGGGTATATAGTTATTCCTGAAGTCGGGCGCGCTTCTCTCAACGGACTTACATATTCAGAGGCCAAAAAGAAAATATTAAATCATCTGGCCTATACCTATGCATTTTTTATTAATGCGGAAAATCCTGGTGCCGGGAAGGCGCTGGTTGATATAACTTTAGGTAAGACCGCAGGAATTAATGTATTTGTCAGCGGAGAAGTAAAGAAGCCGGGCAATGTCAATATAAACGGCATAAATGCATCTGTAATTAATATCTTAAAAAAATGCGGCATTAACAGTCAGGCCTCTGTTAGAAGTATTCAGCTTAAGAAGCTTAACGGGAAAATATATAATTTTGACTTATATGATTTTCTATTAAAGGGCAGCCTGCCGGCGGAATTTAAATACTTGAATGACAGTGATATTATTTTTGTGCCGCTTAGAGGTAAAGAGGTGAGTATAACAGGTTCAGTAAGGCGCCCTGGAATTTATGAACTGCTGCCGGATGAAAAATTAAGTGACGCTATCAAGATTGCCGGCGGCATCCTGCCTGGCTCCCAGAAAGAAATTAAGATATTCAGGGTAAAATATGAAACTGTTGATGAAATCAGCACCACAATAGAAAGCGATTGTGTATTGACAGATAAGGATGTTATTGATATTCCTGTCGGCGATGTCAGCAATAAATATTATGTGTCAGTCAGCGGAGAAGTAATACACCCTGGCAATTATACCTATTTCAAATATGAAAAAGTGAATGATTTGATAAAAAGATGCGGCGGGTTGAATAAGGGGGCTTTCCTTGAAGGAGCTGAATTTTACAGAAACGGGGTTCTAGCTCTGGTTGATCTGGAAAAGGCTTTTAGTGAATCAGGGAGCAAGTTTAATTTTGATCTTTTGCCCGGCGATAAAATTATAATCCCCAAAGCTGATCCTTTTGTGACGGTAAGAGGAGCAGTCCTGTCGCCTTCGAGCATTTTTTTTAAGGAAGGAGAAAATGTGGATTATTATATCAAGCTGGCCGGAGGATGTAAAGATAATGCCGATAAAGATAATGTCATTATTATTCTGGGAGGAACCGTCAAGAAGGCGTATAGAGGTTTTTGGTTAGATTTTTGGTCTTCCAGTCCTCCGGTGCCGGTAGGGGCGACAATAGAAGTTCCAGTGAAAAAGAATTAATTAAAGAAAAATCTATATGAATACTAAAGATAACATTCAGTTACAACCGGAGAAAGAAATTTCTTTAATACCTTTCGGGGTGGTGATGTTTAAATTCAGATGGCTTATCATTTTGCTGACTGTGACTGGCGTAATTGCGGGTGCTGTTTTTACCAGACAGACCTATAAAGAAAATTATCTTGTTGCCACAAGTATCCTGCTTCAGCCGCCGAGAAAAGTGGCAGATTCAAAGGATTATCTGGGTTCAATCCAAACCAAGGATTTGCTGAACAGCACATTCAGTGTGGTACTCAATTCAAATGATTTTCTTAAAAGTGTCGTTCTTGCTGATTATGATATTCCCGAAAAC
>CAIMFA010000985.1 GCA_903840185.1 uncultured Lentisphaeria bacterium
AGCCAAACTCCAGAATTTTGCCATGGCGCATGAGATCAAGTTTGCCAATGACGACGCTATCCGCGCAGCCGGATGCGAACCCGGCTACGCGTCACCGCTGGCGATAGATCCGAAAAAAGTAAAGATAATCATTGACCGCTCCGTGGCGGAATCTTCCAATCTGGTGGTCGGCGCCAATGAACCGCATCATCACTATAAGAATTTTAATTTTGACCGCGATCTGGCCGGAACAGCCGGTATCAGCGTCACCGATATCGCCTGCGTCCGCGAAGGCGATCCGTGCCCGCTGACCGGACAGCCGCTGAAACTTGAGCGCGGCATTGAAGTCGGCAACATCTTCCAGCTCGGAACCAAGTATTCCGTGGCGATGAACTGCAATTATCTGGATCAGAACGGCAAGACTCATCCGATGATCATGGGCTGCTACGGCATCGGCGTCGGCCGCACCATGGCTTCCGTGATTGAGCAGTCCTACGACCAGTGGGGCCCGATCTGGCCGGTGACAATCGCACCCTATCACGTCCAGCTCTGTTCGCTGAATCCGAAAGTGGATAATGTCGAAGCCGCCGCTGACGGCCTTTACGAAGCGCTGAAGGCCGCCGGGATTGAAACGCTGTACGATGATCGCGGCGAGAAAGCCGGATTCATGTTCAGCGACGCCGATCTGCTGGGTATTCCGTTCCGTCTGATCATATCGCCGAAAACACTGGTCAACGGACAGGTCGAATTCAAGCGGCGCGGCGAAAAGGACGTGGAGCTGATAAACATCAGCGACGTTCCCGCCAGAATGAGCTCAATAATCGCCGATGAATTTAAAAAATACGAGGCTTGATTAATATGAGTTTTGGAGGGTTATGCTCCGTCATAACCGGGATTTCCGATTCTGGTCTCGACAACATCGCCCTCTCTGACGCAATGAAACGTGCTAATTTTTAAGAAAAAGTGAGAAATACTTTACTATTGCAGTAAAAATTATTTTATGGTGTATATTAGTATTAATCAGGAATGATTACTAAAAATTAAATGAGAGGTACCTTATGTGGGACTATAATAATAAAGTGATGGACCACTTTCTCCACCCGAGAAATGTTGGTGAAGTCGAAGGTGCGGACGCCACCGGCGATGTCGGCAATATCACCTGCGGCGATGCGCTGAAACTTACTTTGAAAATCGGCGCGGACGGCAGGATTGAAGAAGCTAAATTCAAGACTTTCGGCTGCGCCAGCGCGATTGCTTCGTCTTCGGTGCTGACGGAAATCGTCAAAGGCATGACTTTAGAGGAAGCCGCGAAAGTAACTAATAAGGATATTGTTGACGTGCTCGGCGAACTGCCCGAAGAAAAATTGCACTGCTCGGTAATGGGCATGGAAGCGCTGCAGGCCGCAATCGCCAACTACAAAGGCGAAACCAGCCCGTTTGAAGGCGATGCCGACCACGAAGGCCGGATTGTCTGCAAATGTTTCGGTGTTACCGATACTAAAATCCGGAAAGTCGCCCTGGAAAATAATCTGCATAAAACTGAAGATATCACCAATTACTGCAAAGCCGGCGGCGCTTGCGGCGCCTGCCTGGACAGCATTCAGGAAATCCTCGACGGCCTCTGGAAAGAAAAGGCCGAAACCGCCGCGGAACCGGAAAAATCCGCGTTCGCCGGCATGTCCATGGTGCAGCGGGTGATCAGGGTGCAGGAAGTGATTGACAAAACCATCAAACCGATGCTGGAAAGCGACGGCGGCAGTATTGAACTGGTTGACATCAAGGACAATGTCGTGATCGTCCGGCTGAAAGGCCGCTGCGCGGTCTGCCCGAGTTCGCATGTCACGCTGAAACACACGGTGGAAGACCAGCTCCGCGAGTTTATTTCTAAAGAAATCGTCGTGGAAAGCATCTAAGGCGGGCTTTGTCCGCAACCCGCAAGACAGGGAAAAGTTTGATTGCGGTATCCGCAGTTCTATCAAATAAGAAACGAGAGATAAAAGACAATAGTAAAAAGACAAAAGTAAAAATGGATTTCTCTGTGTCTCTGTGCCTCTGTGGTTAAAGAGGAATTTCAAAGGAAAATTCAGGAATCAGAATGGGAACCGGAAATTCAGAAAACAAGAATAGGTGGAAAAATGAATAAAAAAATAGTCTATTTTGATAATAACGCGACTACCGCCGTAGACCCGGAAGTCTTCGAGGCGATGAAGCCGTTTTTCTCCGAACGCTACGGCAATCCTTCGAGCATTTACTCTTTCGGCGGCAATGTCGCCGCCGAAATAAAGCAGGCCCGGGCGCAGGTCGCCGCGTTGCTCGGCGCAAACCATCAGGACGAGCATGGCAATTTTACAGAAGTAATTTTTACCAGTTGCGGCACGGAAAGCGACAACGCCGCCATTTACAGCGCGGTGGAAAACTGCCCGAGAAGAAAGAAAGTCGTAATGTCGAAAATTGAACATCCAGCCGTGCTGAATGTCGGCAAAGATCTGGAACGTCGCGGCTATAAAGTAGCCTATGCGCCGGTTGACGGCAGAGGCCGGATTGATTTGCAGCGCCTGGAAGACCTGATTGACGAAAATACCGCCATTGTTTCAGTGATGTGGGCTAACAACGAAACCGGCAACATCTATCCGGTGGAGGAGATTGCCGCCATGGCGCACCGCTATGGCGCGCTGTTTCATACGGACGCCGTGCAGGCCGTCGGCAAGATCCCGATCAATATGGCAAATTCGCAGATCGACATGCTGAGCCTGTCCGGTCATAAACTGCATGCCCCGAAAGGCATTGGCGTGCTATATGTACGGCGCGGCATCCGCTTCCGCCCGTTCATCGTCGGCGGACACCAGGAAAAGGGCCGCCGCGGCGGCACGGAGAATACCGCCAGTATTGTCGCCCTTGGCAAAGCCTGCGAACTGGCCGGCCGGAATATGACCATTGAAAACACCCAGGTCAAAGCCCTGCGCGACCGTCTGGAAAAAGGCATTCTGGAATCCATTCCTGCGACGTTGATCAACGGCGATCTGGACAGCCGTCTGCCCAATACTGCTTCGGTAAGCTTCCAGTATATCGAAGGCGAAGCGATTCTGCTCCGTCTGGACCAGTTCGGCATCTGCGCGTCAAGCGGCAGCGCCTGCACCACCGGCAGCCTGGAACCGTCCCACGTGCTAAGAGCAATGGGTATCCCCTATACCTCCGCCCACGGCACTATCCGTTTCAGCCTGTCCCGCTTCAATACTGAAGAAGAGGTGGATTTCGTGATCAAAACCCTGCCCCCGATCATCGCCGTGCTGAGATCATATTCCCCCTACTGGCAGGAAAAATGATAAACCTTTTGCGCAAAATATGCCTGTGCCTTTTTTTCGGTACAATAATTTCTATGGCGGGATTTGCCGGATCCACGGAAAAAACGGACCGCCTGGCGGTGCTCAGGGAACTGAAAATCGACTCAGGGAAAATTGTGTCCGCGGAGTACAATACTTCGCCGGCCATGACAATCTCAAACGGAACTATATACAAGAATCTGCCGCCGCGAACCATAGTGAAGCTCGTCCTCAATCCGGCCAAAGGTTCCAATATCAATGTCGAAGTATGGCTGCCGGATGCAGAAAAGTGGAACGACCGGTTCATCGGTCTTGGTAACGGCGGCGCCGCGGGAGGCATAAATCCCGGCGGCTTTACCGGTCTGATTTCCGAGGGGTATGCCGCTGCGACAACCGATATGGGAACCGCCCCGAACGCCGGTTCCGGAATCGGCAATCCGGAGGTATGGAAGGATTTCGGCTATCGTGCCACGCATCTGATGACCGTTGTCGCCAAACAAGTCATCAAAGCATATTACGGGAAGGATCCCAAATATTCATACTTCAACGGCGGATCAACCGGCGGCCAGCAGGCCCTTCAGGAAGCGCAGCGGTATCCGGAGGATTACGACGGTATTGTCGCCAATATCCCGGCACACTGCCGCACTCCGCTTCACGCTTACTTCCTGTGGAACGACCAGATATTTAAAAAATGTCCGTTCACGGACGCTCAGGAAAACAATATCATTGCCGCCGGCAACGAATACATGGCCGCGCGTGAAATACCTCAGACCGCCGGGAAAATAGTTTCCGATCCGCGCTGCACGGAAAAAGATATCGAGGCAGTTATCGAACTCGCCAGAAAGAAGGACCCGACCCTGACGGATAAACATGCGGACGCTCTCCGGAAACTGTTCGACGGCCCGAAACATGCCATTACCGGCGAACGCATATTCTGCGGCATCCCGTTCGGCAGCTCCTTCAAGATTGCGCATGGACACCTTTATCTTTTCCAGTGGGTGTTCGGAGCGCAAAAAAATCTTATGGAAATTGATTTCGGCAAGGATATTGATACCTATACTGCCGCGCTCGGACCATATCTCAATGCGGAAAATCCCGACTTGGGGCCATTCGAAAAACGCGGCGGCAAAATTCTAATGATCTCCGGTTCGGCAGATTCATGCGTACCCTATCACGCCTCGCTCGATTATTACGAACGTACCGCGGAACATTTCGGCTCCATCGAAAAAGTCAGGTCATTTTTCCGGTTCTACATCATTCCGGGAATGAGTCACGGCCCCGGCCCCGGAATAGATAAACTGCCGGGTATGCTTAATCTTGTAATCAACTGGCGTGAAAAAGGCGTTGTTCCGGACATGATCCGGGGACAGCGTGTTAAAAACGGCAAGACCGAACTGGACATTCCGCTTTATCCGTATCCGGCCAAAACCGGCTGGCAGTCCGAATCCGGGTTCAAACCGGTTGACGGACCGCGCGGAGGCGTAGACCGTGTCGCGAAACGTTTCAGCCCGTCTGCCGCTGAATAAAATAAGTTTTAAAGAATATGCCGGTTTATTCAGCAGTGCTGAGTATAGAAATCAATTTTGGGTCGTGAATTTAAAAATTCTAGTCTCTCCGGCGTTGACCTTGTCTTTGAAATTAACTATGACAAAGTTGTCGCTGACATGCCAGGCGCTGACACCCGATAAATCTCCGGTTGCTTCCGGAGAGTGAACCTTTTCCGGGAGAAACGCAAAGACCGGGCGGATTGATTTCGGGCTTTCAGGATCGAAATCCATCTCTTTTTTAAACTTTACGCTTAACGTCCAGGCAGTTTTATCACCCTCCGTTTTTTCTTTATTTAAAGAGCATTCATATACGGAAGTCTCTTTTGCCGATGACGCTGGAACTCTGGCCTCCCAGGCCGGGTCTCCGTACATGATACAGACATCCTTGTCATAAGCCATGTCCTCGTCTTCATCTCCTGATAAATCATTTTCCATAGCCATAATCAATGCCTGATTAATGATGAAAACACTTTCGGCAAGAGTAAAGTCGCCGCCTCGGTAAAAGAAGTAATCAGCCATTCCCCAGCCCATCATGCCATAGTAACTTTCCACGGTATAGCCGAAAAACTGGTATACTCCGCCTGAATGCATCCAGGCAAGCGAATAAGCGTTGTCTTTATTTTCTATGCAGGCGGTCAGGCAATTACCAATCCCGAGATATATTTTGGGATTAGCTGATTTTACAGGATATACCTCCTCATTGACATAACCATTCAGCTTGCCGTTTTCGGCCAAAATACCGGAAGGGCCGTCAGGATAATAAGCCAGCCAGCTCCCGGGGGTAGCGTGTCCGCTGGTCCATATGCCGTTAACCTTATTGCTGTTCAGTAATTCAACCATATCAGGCAAATGATCGTCGGGAGCGTCTTTAAAATCTTCAACTTTGCCGCCGGGAGCTTTCGCCTGCCAGTTTTGTTTTTTGTCATACCACTCACAATAAGCAACTCCGGAAGGCAGTGAATCAATAAACCCCAGCATTCCGCCAAGCCCGAAATTGATTTCAAGCGGTTGTTTGTTCCTGGCTATTCTTAACGCGTCTTTAGCAGTCAAGCCGGTAACAATTCCCAGAACCGCTTTGCCGTACGGCGCAGTGCCGAGATTCCGGTTAAACTGGTTGATTGCCTTCACAAACTCCGGACTTGCGTCTTCAGGCGTTGAAACAACCGCGATATAATCAGGGGAATAGGCTGTTACACTTTCCACAAGTTCATTCAGCGATTCTTTATAGGCGAAAATACGCGTGCGCGGATACTTTTCGGATAATACCTTGACAACCTTTCCCCAGTCCTTATCCTGATAAGTTGCATCTTCCACAACGATTGCGTAATTAAAATCCTTTGGCGGGATAGCGATTGCCTGAACAGTCAGAGATAAAACACAAAGACCTATTATGCACATTACATTCCTAATCATTCTTCATCCTCCCGTTTAATTTATATTGCCCGGATCATCGTCACCAAGTATGCCGTGTCCACCGGCCTTACTTCACCGGGGCGTACGCGTGATATTTTAAAAAATACAACCCTCATTTGAAACTCTTTTTTAATCCCGCAGGTGCGGGAAGACATCCCGCCGCGCGGGACTAACCCGAGAGTTAGCAAGGCACAGAGAAATTCTTTTTTTACTTTGTATTTTTTGGTTTCTTTACCAGTCACCAGTTACCAATCACTTTGTCTTTTATCTTTCGTTTCTTATTTGATAAAACTGCGGGTACCGCAGTCAGTTGCTCTTTTGTAAATTAAATTTATTTTGGTGCTGCGGCTTTTGCTTCGTGATAATCGTAATTAATGTCGAAATATCTCAGAACGCAGTATGCCCAGAGCAGCTGACCGGCGTTAATCAGATGCTCGCCGTCCGGGCGCAGATAATGTGCCCGGCTTTCCGATGACATATTTCCGTATTCTTTCAACAATACCTCTTTCCAGAGAGAGCGCAAATCCAGGTAGCCGAGTTGTTGTTCTTTAGCCCATTTCGGGTAAAATTGAAAACTGTTTTCGTCGCCGTATTTGTCAAATTTATCATACTTGACATCCTTACCCGTGGCGTTCCGGTAGTGATCCCCGAGCAGCAGCACTTCCACCCGGCTGCCCCGGCTGTTGGTCATGTTGCGGATTCCCGGCTTGCCGAGTTTGTTATCAAAGTTTTCTTTATTGAGTTTATATCTTTTTACATTTGCTTCAGCTTCGGGTTTAATCGTATTATACCACTCATCAAATTCCGCTTTGGTTTTAATGCCGTCAAAAAGCAGACAGGCATAATATTCTCTTTTCGGGCTCGGATAGTCGTGAATAATCACCAGATCAGGATCCGTCCCGGCGAGGTCTTCAAGATAGGTCGCCAGCAGCCACCCCGCCACCCAGCCGCCGCGGGCTTTGTTCTCAAAAGTAAAAATATCGCCATACTTCTTTGTCATTTCAGCAGGAAAAATCTTTGCCGCCCAGGCGTTATCCTTCGCCGCCAGCGACTGCCCGTAAAAGACAATCCTGACGCGATCCTTCGGAGTCAAGGTGCCGTCCTTGAGTTTCTGCTGCGCTTTTTGCAACAGTGCTTTGGTGCAATCAAGGTTCTGCCATGGAGAAAGACTGTATCCCGGCAGCGGACTGGAGTTCTGGCCAAGTACTGCAAAGGCAAGTACTGCGAGCGCGGCTGTAACTGTTAGTTTCATAAGTTTCCTTTTGCGGCAATTATGTGTGTCTGTTCATAACTTCCATATTGAGGTAATTGCAAAAGTAGTCAGAATTCAGGAGTCAGGAGTCAGAATAAATCCGGATTTTAGTTCGAATTTCATTCTGAATTCCAGATTCTAAATTCATGCAAAACTCAAGTTTTGCAATCGGCTCTTCGGCTCTATTGATAGTATATCTTTAATTTCCTGATGAATCAACCCTGTCTGCGAATAAAATGATCATCATTTCACCTCTGGTATCTGCGTCCAATCGGTCGTGTAATTCGGGGAGAGGTGATCGCGCTTCATCGTCCAGGGGCGCAGGACGCCTTCAGCCAGATGGAAGAGCGCCTTCCTGCCGAACTGTTTATTGATTTTGTCAACAGCTTCATAAAGTTTGTCCCGCCGGGAGGCTTCTGCGTAACTGAAGATATCCTGCTGGACGGCGGCGGCGCTCTCCAGCCCGTAGAATACCACTCCGGCCTTCTTGTATCTCCGCCCTTCAATAAAGATGCCCGGCAGAACGGCGGCGATTTTATTCAGCATCGTACCGGTATCGCCGGTCGGGAAATCGAATATTACAGTAGTTCCGGTTATCCCGCCTTCCAGCGCCTGATTGCTGTATTCCGGATAGTACTGGAAGTAGACATTAGCTCCGGCGGCCTTCTGGTTTTCTTTGCGCAGTTTCGTCGCGGCGGTTGACGTATATACTGCAACAGCTTCTGTCAGATCACGCAAATCTATTACCGGATGACCGAATGAACGGGAGCAGCTGATACTTTTAGAGGGTTCACCAATACTGTCCATCTCCAGCGCCGGAGTGCCGTTCAG